>CAMDRY010000138.1 GCA_945906975.1 Bordetella parapertussis
GCACCGGACCGAACCACGCGCGCGCCTCGTGGTTGTCCTCAACAGCGACCCTGCCCCAGCCGATTTCCTTCACCGGATTCGGTGCAACCGTACCGCCCAGCGCCCTGGACATGAGCTGCCCGCCAAGGCAATGCCCCAACACGGGCACCTCCTCGTCGACCGCGCGGGAGATGAGCGCAAGCACGCGCGGGATCCACGGCAGGTCGTCATTGACGCTCATCGGCCCACCCATGAACACCAAGCCCGAATACTGCGATGGCGAGGGTGGCAGCGGGTCGCCCGAGTCGATGCGCACCAGGGTCCATGGCACGCCGTGTTCGTCCAGATATCTGGCAAAATAACCCGGGCCTTCGGTGCCGCTGTGACGAAAAACCGCAACCGGTTTCATTGGAGCCTCATGATAAAAACCAACATGGCACCGCCTGCCGCCAGACTCGGGGTACTTAATCTGTCGTCACTGGCGCTGTCGTTACTGGCGCTGGTGCTTTCAGGCACCGTCGGCAGCGCGCTCGCCATGGACATCAGCCTGATCGGACTTTTCCCTGGCAAAGGGGCGGTCCTGATCATAGACGGCTCACCACCAAAATCAATCAAACCGGGCCAAAGATCAGCTGAGGGAATAGTACTGATTTCCGCCGAAAAAGAAACCGCCGTCATCGAAGTCGACGGCAAGATGAGAACCCTGCGCATCGGCCAGCACCACCGCTCCGACGGTAACACCGCGAGCGGTAATACAGTCAGCCTGGCGGCCGACCAACGCGGCCACTTTATTGCCGCAGGCACCATCAACGACAGCGGCCAATTGAGCATGCTCGTCGACACCGGTGCCAGCGTCGTCGCCATTCCCGAAACCGATGCCAAGCGCATGGGTCTGGATTACAAAAAAGGCGCGACCGCATCATTGAACACTGCGAACGGCGTCACGCAAGCGTGGCGGATCCGGCTCGACAGCGTGAGAATCGGCGACGTATCGGTCAACGGCATCGATGCCGTGGTGATACCCGAGGGCAAACTGCCCATGGCATTGCTGGGCATGACTTTCCTCAACCGCTTCGAGTTGAATCGTCAGGGTGAGACGATGACGCTAAGGAAGCGGTTCTAAGTCCACCCGGTTCCCGATCACGCGCTAAGACTTCGTCTTATCGCACTCTATCAGGGCATACGCGGAGTGGTTGTGGATGGATTCAAAGTTCTCACTCTCCACAACGTACCATTCGATGCGGCTGTCGGCATTCAATTCAGCGGCGACGTCGCGCACCATATCCTCGACGAATTTTGGGTTGTCGTAGGCGCGTTCGGTGACAAATTTTTCATCCGGACGCTTGAGCAGCCCGTAAAGTTCGCTCGAAGCCTGGCGTTCGGCGATTTCAATCAGTTCCTCGATCCAGACAAAGCCACGCGTGCGCGCCGCAATGGTGACGTGCGAACGCTGGTTGTGCGCGCCATATTTGGAAATTTCCTTCGAACAGGGGCACAGGCTGGTAACCGGTATGACCACTTTCATGGTGAAGTGCTGCTGGCCTTCACGAATTTCGCCGGTAAAGGTGACCTCGTAATCGAGCAGGCTTTTCACCCCGGATACCGGCGCAGCCTTGTTGACGAAATACGGGAAGGTCATCTCGATCACGCCAGAGCGCGCCTCCAACCGCTCGACCATTTCTTTTAGCATCACCTGGAAACTTTCGACGCTGATCTCACGTTCATGCGCGTTGAGAATTTGCACAAAGCGCGACATGTGCGTGCCCTTGAACTGGTGGGGCAGGCCGACATACATGTTGAAATTGGCGATGGTGTGCTGGACCGCATTGCCACGCTCCATGACCTTGACCGGATGGCGAATGGCCTTGATGCCGACGCGATCAATGGCGAGGTGCCGCACATCGGCTAAGGACTGCACGTCCGGAATGGCGGTGGAGGAATCTCGGGTGTTCATCAGAGGAGCCTTTTCGCAGGGCTGAGTGCCCCGGCGCGAATGAGTTGTAGTAAGTCTAACATGGTGACGCTTGCGAGCATTTGCAAGCGCACCGTAAATTGTAATCTGATGCGCGGAAAATATCGGTAATACCCCCACCAGGCATAGGCCTTAGACGCGAAGGGGAATCGCCGCACCCCCTTCAGTCGCGCCGCCGCAACCGGGCCGCACCGCTTCTTCAGCGACCTTGCAAAGCCGCGGTGACCGAACGCACAATTCCCGCCGCATCGAGTCCGCATTGAGCCAGCAGTTGCACCGGATCACCATGGTCGATAAAGCGATCGGGCAGGCCAAGGTGCAGCATATGCGCGCTGAAACCCAGCGCGGCCGCGGCCTCGGCAACGGCGCTACCCGCACCCCCCATAATCACGTTCTCCTCCACCGTCACGACCAAAGCGGCATCCGCGGCGAGCTCTGCCACCAGCGCGGCGTCGATTGGCTTCACAAACCGCATGTTCGCAACCGTCGCATCCAGCGCCACTGCCGCTTCGAGCGCCGGCCCGAGCATGGCGCCGAAGGCCATTATCACCACACCGCCTTGCTTGCCGCGGCGGCGTATCTCGCCCTTGCCAACGGGCAGTGCGCGCATTTCCTTCTCTGGCACGACCCCCGGACCGCTACCGCGCGGGTAGCGCACGGCAGTCGGGGTGTCGAGCGTAAGCGCGGTATAGAGCATCTGCCGGCATTCGTTCTCGTCTGATGGCGTCATCACCGTCAGGTTGGGAATGCAACGCAAAAAAGACAGGTCAAAGGCGCCGTTGTGCGTGGCACCGTCCGCGCCCACCAGACCACCGCGATCGAGGGCCATGACCACCGGCAGGTTTTGTATCGCCACATCGTGGATAAGCTGGTCGTAGCCGCGTTGCAGGAAGGTCGAGTAAATCGCCAGAACCGGCTTCATACCCTCGCAGGCGAGCCCCGCGGCAAAGGTCACCGCATGCTGCTCGGCGATACCGACATCGAAATAGCGGTCAGGATGCAGTTCGGCATAGCGCACCATGCCCGAGCCCTCGCGCATCGCCGGCGTGATGCCCACAAGGCGCTTATCCAGCGCCGCCATGTCGCAAAGCCAGTCGCCAAAGACCTGCGTGTAGGTGGGCTTGCCGCCGCCCTTGCCGCCCTTGATACCCTCGTCGGGCACAAATTTCGACACGCCGTGATAAAGCACAGGGTCGACCTCGGCGCGATTGTAGCCGTGACCTTTTTTGGTGATCACGTGCAGGAACTGCGGCCCGCTCAACTGGCGGATGTTTTTCAGCGTGGGCACCAGCGCATCGAGGTCGTGACCATCGATGGGGCCGATATAGTTAAAGCCGAACTCCTCGAACATGGTCGAGGGCGTGACCATGCCCTTGGCGTGCTCCTCGACTTTTTTCGCCAACTCCCACAGCGGCGGCATACCGCCCAGAACGCGCTCGCTGGCCTTGCGTGCCGTGGCGTAAAAACGCCCGGAAAGCAGGCGCGCGAGGTATTTATTGAGCGCACCCACCGGCGGCGAGATCGACATGTCGTTGTCGTTGAGAACGACCAGCAGGTTGGCGTCGGAGACCCCGGCGTTGTTGAGCGCTTCAAAGGCCATGCCGGCGGACATCGCGCCGTCGCCGATGATCGCCACAGCGCGCCGCTCCTCGCCGGCGAGGCGTGCACCCAGCGCCATGCCGAGTGCCGCGGAAATCGAAGTGCTCGAATGCGCCGTGCCGAAGGTGTCGTACTCGCTTTCAGAGCGGCGCGGAAAGCCGGAGATACCGCCCGCCATGCGCAGCAGCGACATGCTTTCGCGCCGGCCGGTCAGGATTTTGTGCGCGTAAGTCTGGTGTCCTACGTCCCAGACCAGGCGGTCGCGCGGCGTGTCAAAAACGTAATGCAGCGCGATGGTGAGTTCTATGGTGCCGAGGTTGGACGATAAATGCCCGCCGGTCCGTGACACCGAATCGATGACGTAGGCGCGTAATTCGTCTGCAAGCTGGACAAGCTGCGGGCGCTCGAGCTTGCGCAGGTCAGCCGGAAAATTGACGGTCTTGAGCAGTTCGTACATGGACGCGTCATACCCCGGTTTGTGAGTCTGCTCCCTGGCCTTGTCGCGTTGCTCGCGCTCGCCGGGCATGTCGGAAAATCCGCTTATTGTGGTCATAGTGTATTCGGCCGAGCCGGCATGGGTGCCCGCCCCTTATGGAATTTACGCGTGCCCTAGAACTTTCGCAACACGATGAAATCAGCCAGCTGCGCCAGCCGCATCGCGCCGGCGCCAAAGCCGGCCAAAGCCTGGTGCGCCTCGACGCGCAATTCCTCAGCTAGCGCCTTGGCACGCGCCATGCCAAGCAGGCTTACATAGGTCGGTTTGCCGGCTGCGGCGTCCTTGCCCGCAGTTTTCCCCAGTGTGGCGGTAGGCGTCTCACAGTCGAGCACATCGTCGATGACCTGAAAGGCCAGTCCGATGCATTTGGCGTAGTGGTCGAGACGCTCCTCCGCCGCCAGCGGTGCCCCGCAGCGCGCGCCCAGCAACACCGCGGCGCGAATCAGCGCACCGGTCTTGTGAATGTGCATGTTCTCGAGTTCGGGCAGGCTCAGTGCTTTGCCCACGCCCGCCAGATCTAGGGCCTGGCCGCCAACCATGCCGCGACTGCCCGTGGCGACCGCCAGCAACTTCACCATGCCCAGCTGGCGCGAAGCGTCATCGCTCAGCGGGTGTTCGGTGATCAATTGGAAAGCCATTGACTGCAGGGCGTCACCGACCAGCAATGCGGTGGCCTCGTCGTACTCCACGTGCACCGTGGGTTTTCCACGGCGCAGCACGTCATCGTCCATGCATGGCAGATCATCGTGCGCCAGGGAATAGGCATGGATCATTTCAACCGCGCAGGCGGCGATCTCGACGCGCCCATCCGCGGCGCCGGCAAGGCCGCCGGCGGCAAAGGCGAGAAGCGGACGCACGCGTTTGCCACCGTCAAGCACGGCATAGCGCATGGCCGCGTGCAGCCGCGGCGGCAGCGCATCGGCAGGCGGCAGCAGCCGTCCCAGCGCCGACTCGACCCGCGCCCGGACTGCAGCCATCCAGGTGGCGAATGGCGCGCCCGGGCTGGCGAGCGTATCAGTCTTCAGGCTGCGCTCCGGGAAAGGCTTTCAGCGTGGACTCCTCGAGCACCCGCACCTGTTGCTGCGCCTGCGCGAGCACGCTCTGGCAGTGTTGCGCCAGCTCAAGCCCGCGTTTATGCGCTGCCAGCGACTGCTCCAGCGACAACTGCCCGTTCTCCATGCTGGCGACGATTTTTTCCAGTTCGGCCAGTGCCGCCTCGAAACTGGGCGGCGTATCAGATTTTGCTGGTTTTGACATGAAATCCGGTGGAATCCGGCAGGTCGGTGGGAAGAAGCCGATTATAAACGGGAAGCCTCAAAAAAATATTGCCCCAATAAGGACACAATCAAGGCCAACGCAAAAACCATCGCCGCATGAAGCAGGCGCGCCAAGCGCCGCATAAACACCCCTGCGCGCCGATCATAAGGCCCGCGGCGAAACCATTGCGGCGGCAATTAGTCTGGCCCACGGGTCTGGAAAGCCTTAGAATTGTCGTCCTTTTGCGTCATTAACCCGGAGATTCAAGGAGGTCGGCGTACATCATGTCCGAATTGCTCAGCAGCACCCTGCAACTGGTCAGGAGTTCCCCTCAGCTTCCAATGTCCTGGTATGTCGACCAGCGCATCTTCGATGTTGAGATGCAGGCGCTGTTCAAGAACGGACCCGGGTATGTCGGTCATGAACTGATGGTCCCCAACCAGGGCGACTATCACAGCATTGGCTGGATGGACGATGCCAAGCTTCTGGTACGCAACAGCCAGGGTATAGAGTTGCTCTCCAACATCTGCCGTCACCGCCAGGCCATCATGCTGGAGGGTCGCGGCAGCGCCCAGCACATCATCTGCCCGCTGCACCGCTGGACCTATGACCTGCAGGGCGAGCTCATCGGCGCGCCGCATTTCCCGGAAAATCCCTGCCTCAGCCTGGGCAAGACGCCACTGCAAAACTGGAACGGCCTGCTGTTTGCCGGAAAGCGCGACGTAGCGGCTGAGCTTGCCGGCATCGAAGTGGCCGCCGACCTCGACTTCTCCGGTTATATGTACCACCGCACCGAGATCCACCACTGCGCCTACAACTGGAAGACCTTCATCGAGGTCTATCTTGAGGACTATCACGTCGAGCCCTTTCATCCCGGCCTCGGCCAGTTCGTCAGCTGCGAAGACCTGCGCTGGCAGTTCGCCGAGCGCTTTTCCGTGCAGACGGTGGGTCTCAACAACCACCTCGCCCGCCCCGGCAGCAAAACCTACGCACGCTGGCATAAGGCGGTGCTCGACTACTACGGCGGCGAAATGCCGCAGCACGGCGCCATCTGGCTGACGCTCTACCCGAACATCATGGTCGAGTGGTATCCGCATGTGCTGGTGGTGAGCACCCTGCACCCGAACGGCCCCCAGTCGACCACCAACGTCATCGAGTTCTACTACCCCGAGGACATCGCGCTGTTCGAGCCCGAGTTCATCGCCGCAGGACAAGCCGCCTACATGGAAACGGCCGAGGAGGACGACGAGCTCGCCATCCGCATGGATCGCGGCCGCCGCGCACTGCACCAGCAGGGGCTGGACGACGCCGGCCCCTACCAGTCGCCTATGGAGGATGGCATGCTGCATTTTCACGAGCATATCCGGCGCGAACTTGCGGGCCGGATTTAGGGACGGGTTACAAATTTCATTATTTACGGGTCATTGCGAGGAGCAAGGCGACGAAGCAATCTCGTCGCCTTGCCACATCCGTCACAACCGCAACGAGATTGCTTCGCTGAGCTCGCAATAACACCGCGTCGTTTTGAAAAAATTTAAAGCCACCCGTTAATCCAATGACCCACTCCACCCTGGTTTCGAGCGACAAACTGGCGGCTCATCTTGACGACCCGCAGTGGGTCATCGTTGACTGCCGCCACGACCTCGCCGCGCCCGACGCCGGCGAACAAGCCTACGCCAGCGGACACCTGCAAGGCGCGCACTTCATGCATGCGGACCGCGATCTGGCCGGCCCGGTGAACGGGCGCAACGGCCGCCATCCCCTGCCCGCCGCCGACAGCTTCATGCAAGCGCTGGGCAAGGCCGGCATCACGCCGGATGCGCAAGTGGTGGCCTACGACGCGCAAGGCGGCATATTCGCCTCGCGCCTGTGGTGGATGCTGCGTCACTGGCTGGGCCACGAACGCGTTGCCGTACTCGACGGCGGCTGGAACAAATGGGCCGCCGAAGCGCGGCCGCAAAACACCGCGGTACCGCGCCCTGCGACGACCGTCTATGCCGCTACGCCGCGCGACAGCGTGATCGACGCCGGCCATGTGCTCGCACACCTGGGCAAGCCGGGCATGTTGCTGGTCGATGCGCGCGCCGCGGACCGCTATCGCGGCGAAAACGAAACCCTCGATCCAGTCGGCGGCCACATCCCCGGCGCACAGAACCGCTTTTTCCGCGACAACCTCGATGCCGGCGGACAGTTCAAAAGTGCCGCCACGCTACGCCTCGAGTTCGAACAGCTGCTCGCCGGCGCGCCCGCATCGCAGGTGGTGCACCAGTGCGGCTCCGGGGTGACCGCCTGCCACAACGCCCTCGCCATGGACATTGCCGGCTTCGCCGGGCACAAGGTCTACGCCGGCTCCTGGAGCGAGTGGTGTTCCGACCCGGCGCGGCCGGTGAAAACCGGCGCGGAACCCTAGAAAAACCGCTGTCATTGCGAGCGCAGCGAAGCAATCCCGCCGCCATGGAGAGGCCGCAGCAATGCCACAAGATTGCTTCGCTGCGCTCGCAATGACCGAGTACTTTATTATTT
>CAMDRY010000139.1 GCA_945906975.1 Bordetella parapertussis
CCCTACGACATCGTCATGGAAATGGACGAGATCAACGAGGACTTCCCCAACACCGACGTGGTCATGGTGATAGGTGCCAACGACATCGTCAACCCGGCGGCGCAGGAAGACCCGACCAGCCCCATCGCCGGCATGCCGGTGCTCGAAGTGTGGAAGGCCAAGACCTCGATCGTGATGAAGCGCAGCATGGCCTCGGGCTACGCCGGCGTGGATAATCCGCTTTTCTACAAAGACAACAACCGCATGCTCTTCGGCGATGCCAAGAAAATGCTCGACGAGGTGCTGGCCGCTCTCAAGGCCTGATCGGTTTTTCCTTTAGCCAACCCCCTGAATGGCGCACAGCGCCCTGAGCACAAGATGAAATTTGTTCTTGCGAGTTTTGCTTTTTTCCTGTCGGGTACGGCCGCAGCCGCAGACGGCCCGGCGCTTGCCGGCATTCCGTTCGACTTCATCCTGTTCGCCCTGGTATTGCTCGGTGTTGCTTTATTCCACAATTACACGCTCAAGGTCGCTGTCGGCGGCCTGATTGTAATCACCCTCTACAAGCTGGCCTTTACCGGCTTCAAGAATGGCGCGGGCTGGGTCGGCTTCAGCGGTCACCTCTTTCATGAGTGGGTGATCCTCGCCAACCTGCTCGGACTGCTGCTCGGCTTCGCCTTGTTGTCCAAGCATTTCGAGGACAGCAAAATTCCGGCCATGCTGCCCAAATACCTGCCCGGCGACTGGAAGGGCGGGTTCGTGCTGCTGGTATTGGTGTTCGTGCTGTCCTCGTTCCTGGACAACATCGCCGCGGCGCTTATCGGCGGCACCGTGGCCGCAGTGGTATTTCGCGGCAAGGTGCATATCGGTTACCTCGCCGGCATCGTCGCCGCGTCCAACGCCGGCGGTTCGGGCAGCGTGGTCGGTGATACCACCACGACCATGATGTGGATAGACGGCGTCAATCCGCTCGATGTGCTGCACGCCTATGCGGCAGCCATTCCCGCCCTGGTCGCCTTCGGCATTTTCGCCGCGCGCCAGCAGCATGCCTATTCGCCGATCAGCAGGGATGCGCCGGCGGGAATCACCGTGGACTGGGCGCGGCTGGGCATCGTCGCCTTCATCCTGATTGCCGCCATCATGGCGAATGTCATCGCCAACCTGTATTTCAACGCGGTGCTGGATCATTTTCCGGTCATCGGCGTGGCGGTCTGGGTGGCGATTCTTGTTTCGGCGCCGCTGCGCGCACCGGACTGGAAACTGCTGCCCGATGCGTTCAAGGGCAGCGTATTCCTGCTCTCGCTGGTGCTGATCGCCTCGATGATGCCGGTGGAGAAATTGCCGACCGCGTCCTGGCAGACGACGCTGGGACTGGGTTTTGTCTCGGCGGTGTTCGATAATATTCCGCTCACCGCGCTCGCGCTCAAGCAGGGTGGCTATGACTGGGGCATGCTCGCCTACGCCGTCGGCTTTGGCGGTTCGATGATCTGGTTCGGCTCGTCGGCCGGCGTGGCTTTGTCAAATATGTTTCCCGAAGCGAGGTCGGTGGGCCTGTGGCTGCGTCACGGCTGGCATGTCGCCTTCGCCTATGTGATCGGCTTTTTCGTGCTGTTCGCGGTGCTCGGTTGGCAGCCTCAGGAGAAGCGTGTGCGCGCCACGGTCCCCACAGCGCCCTCGGCCACAATGCCAATGACGACACCGGCGCCTGACACTGCAGCCAAACCCGCAGCCAAGCCTGAGGCCGAAACACCTGCCGCCGAGCCTGTTGATCCCATGAAAAAAGGCTATTAGCCAGCGTCGCGTTTTACCGGGCCAGGCTTTTTATGGCGCCCGATCATGCGGGTGGTGGTCATGCCAAGAGCCTCTTATCACGCCACCCTTGCCTGTGCTTGGTTTGGGGGCGGGATTCCCGGCAGGACATGGTTTTCAGTTTGCGTCATGCGGAATGACAAGGCGGGCGCTTGCTTTTGGGGAAGCTGAGGTATAAATTCATAAATGCGTATTTCTACGCAATAAATTGGAAAGCGTACAACCCAAAAAGTCCATTAGACCGGTATAAAATCGGCAGGCGGGTCGACCTTAAAACAGGCGCCCGAGCGCCGTAAATTTGCATTTACATGCCGCCAACAAAGGAGAAGTCATGAGTAAAGATATAACCAAAATTTCGTCCCGCAGGAAGTTCCTGTCGGGTGCCGCCGCTGCCACTGCCGGGGCCGCAACACTGGGCTTCCCGAGCATCGTCAAGGCACAAGGCCCTATTTCGATGCGCTGGCAGTCGACCTGGCCGTCGAAGGACATTTTCCACGAATACGCCCTCGACTACGCCAAACTGGTGAACGACATGACCGGTGGCGACCTGAAGATTGAGGTGCTGCCCGCCGGCGCCGTGGTGCCGGCCTTTGGCCTGCTCGACGCGGTGTCCAAGGGCACGCTCGACGGCGGCCACGGCGTGATCGTTTATCACTACGGCAAACAGAATGCCCTCGCGCTGTGGGGCTCGGGTCCTGGTTTCGGCATGGACGCCAACATGCTGCTTGCCTGGCATCGCTGGGGCGGCGGCAAGGAATTGCTGGAAAAGCTCTACGCTTCGGTCGGCGCCAACGTCGTGTCCTTCCCTTACGGCCCGATGGCGACACAGCCGCTGGGCTGGTTCAAAAAGCCCATCACCAAGGCAGCCGACCTGAAGGGCCTGAAGTATCGCACCGTGGGTATTTCGATTGACGTATTTACCGCCATGGGCGTGGCGGTCAACGCGCTGCCCGGCGGCGAGATTGTTCCGGCCATGGACCGCGGCCTGCTCGATGCGGCCGAGTTCAACAACATGTCCTCGGACAAGCTGCTTGGATTCCCGGATGTGTCCAAGGTGTGCATGCTGCAAAGCTTCCACCAGAACTCCGAGCAGTTCGAGATCACCTTCAACAAGACCAAGTACGACGCGCTGCCGGCCAAGATGAAGTCGATCATCGCCAACGCCGTGTCCGCCGCATCGCAGGAGATGAGTTGGAAGGCGATTGACCGTTACTCCAAGGACTACGTCGAGCTGCAGACCAAGGACAAGGTCAAGTTCTACAAGACCCCGGACGCCATCCTGCAACAGCAGCTTAATGTCTATGACGAGGTGGTGGCGAAGAAATCCGTCGGCAACCCCTTGTTCGCCGAGATTGTCGCGTCGCAAAAGGCCTTTGCCCAGCGTGCCGTCAAGTGGGACATGGACAACAACGTCAACCGTCGCATGGCCTACAACCATTATTTCGGACCGAAAAAGGCTGCAGCGAAAAAGGCCTGACAGTATGCAGTATGGTTTTTTGAACACAGACCACCCGGCATCACCGGGTGGTTTTTTTTGTACCTTTGTAAGGCGCAAGACAGCATCAGCTGATTAGAATTCTCCGGCTGTTTATATTCGAGGTTATCGTCATGCAAAAAATGTTGTTGTTGGTCGATGGCGTGAGCACTTGGGTTGGCAAGGCATTCTCCTGGCTGATCGTCGCGCTGACCCTGCTCATTTCCTGGGAAGTGTTCTCGCGCTATGCGCTCGATAATCCCCACGCCTGGGCCTTCGACGTCATGATCATGCTCTACGGCACACTGTTCATGATGGCCGGCGCCTACACCCTGGCCAAGAACGGCCATGTGCGCGGCGACGTGCTCTACGGATTTTTTCCGCCGCGCCTGCAGGCCGGCCTTGACCTTGCGCTTTATCTGTTGTTTTTCATTCCCGGTGTGCTCGCCTTTGTCTGGGCTGGTTACACCTATGCCGCCGAGTCCTGGGCGATCAACGAGCATTCCAACATCACCGCAGACGGCCCTGCGGTCTATCCGTTCAAGACCGTCATTCCGCTCGCCGGGGCCTTCATCCTGATGCAGGGCATTGTCGAGATCATCCGTTGCGTGATTTGCCTGCGCGAGGGCGTCTGGCCGTCGCGCGGGGAGGATGTGCAGGAGGTCGATGTCGATAAACTGAAGAAAATGGTGCATGTCGAGAATGAAGACATGGCAAAGCTTGACCAAATCGTTGTCGGCCAGAAGGAAGCGCACAAATGAGAAAGGAAGTCTGGTTCGGTCTTTCCATCATGGCCGCGGTGGTGATCATGGTGTTCGTGCTGATGCCCTCGCCGTCGCAAATGACCAACGGCCACCTCGGCCTGTTGATGCTCGCCTTGATTGTCGTGGGCATCATGCTCGGCTTTCCCACGGCCTTCACGCTGATGGGTATGGGCGTGTTCTTCGGCTGGCTCGCCTACCGCAGCGTCGATCCTGCGATCGCCAACCGGCAAATCCTCGATCTGATGGTGCAGCGCGCCTACGCGGTGATGTCCAATGACGTGTTGATCGCGATACCACTATTCGTGTTCATGGGTTACCTCGTGGAGCGCGCGGCACTGATCGAAAAGCTGTTCAAGAGCCTGCACCTGGCGACTGCGCGTATTCCGGGTGCGCTGGCCGTGGCGACCATTGTCACTTGCGCCATTTTTGCCACCGCCACCGGCATTGTCGGCGCGGTGGTGACGCTGATGGGCCTGCTGGCGCTCCCGGCGATGCTCAAGGCCGGCTACAACACCAAGGTGGCGGCCGGTGCCATCACCGCGGGTGGCTGCCTCGGCATCCTGATCCCGCCCTCGGTGCTGCTCATTGTCTATGGCGCCGTTGCCGGGGTGTCGGTGGTGCAACTTTATGCCGGCGCGTTCGGCCCCGGTCTCATGCTGGCCGGCTTGTACATCGGCTACGTCATCCTGCTCGCCTGGCTCAAGCCCGAGTTGATGCCACCGTTGCCCGAGAGCGATCGCGCGGTGGTGTTGCCGGCCTTTGCGCAAAAACTCGCACCCCAGGGCGGCAACGCGCTGGCCGGACTGTGGCGCGCCGTGACGAAGAGTGGCAGCAGCGCCGGCGTCGGCAAAAAAACCCTGCTGGGACAGCTTTTCATAACGCTGGTACCGGCGCTGTTCGTCATCGCCGTGCTGGGCGTCACCTGGCAATTTGCCACGGCGCCTGTGGCCAAGGTTGATACCACCGGACTGGTCGAGCAGGGCGCACAGATGACCGCCGGGGGCGAGGAGGAACTGAGCGATTCGAGCGGACTGGCCGAACCCGACCAGGACGGGTTGCAGGAGCCACCGGGCGAAAAGGACGATAGCGCTCCGGCGGTTGCGGCGGCCAAACCAGCCGAGGCGGCCAAGCCGGCAGTAGTGGAAAAAGTGGCAGAGGCGGCAGCTGAAAGGCTTGCAACGCCGATGTGGTTCTGGATCGTGTTTGCCGTCCTGGCCGCCTTGATTACCGCGCTGTACTGGATCTGGAACTGGGCGCGCTTCGAAGTGTTCAAGATGCTGTTGACTTCGTTCTTCCCACTGTCCGTGCTGATCCTGATGGTGCTCGGTTCCATTGTCTTCGGCCTGTCCACGCCCACCGAGGCGGCGGCGGTCGGTGCCTTGGGCGGGTGCCTGCTCGCCGCAGGTTACCGCTTTGTTGCGCATTGGCGTGATGATGCGCCGGGCGGGGCGAATGTCGGGGGCACCATCTGGACCACGGCGAAGGAACTGGGCAACATCGTCAAGGAGTCATCCTTTCTTACCGCCAAGACCAGCGCCATGGTCTGCTGGCTGTTCGTCGGTTCGTCGATTTTCTCGGCCTCGTTTGCGCTGCTTGGCGGCCAGGAGATTATCAACACCTGGGTGCTGTCAATGGACTTGACGCCGGTGCAGTTCATGATTCTCGCCCAGGTCATTATTTTCCTGCTCGGCTGGCCGCTGGAGTGGACCGAGATCATCGTCATTTTCATGCCGATTTTCATCCCGTTGCTGCCGCACTTTGGCATTGATCCGCTGTTCTTCGGCCTGCTGGTGGCGCTGAACCTGCAGACGGCCTTCTTGTCGCCGCCGGTGGCGATGGCGGCTTTTTACCTGAAAGGGGTCTCGCCGCCGCATGTCACGCTGAACGCGATTTTTGCCGGCATGATGCCCTTCATGGGCATACAGGTGGTCGCCTTGATACTGCTCTATCAGTTCCCGGCCATAGGCATGTGGCTGCCGCAGGTGTTGTACGGCCGATAAAGCACCGGCCTGTCCTGAAAAAGGCGGCGCTGCCGCCTTTTTCATTTGTGCTCAGGTCGCTGAAATTCACTACACTTCGTTCATGAATTCCATTCCATCGGACAAGCTTCACCTTCTCAACCTGCGCCAGGCCGTTGCACGCCTGCACGACGCGAGCCTGAAACCTTGCGACTACGCTGCGGCGCTGGCCGATCGGGTGGGTGAGCGTGATGGCGATATCGAGGCATGGGCGGCGTTTGATCCGGCTCAGGCGCTGGCGCTGGCCGCCGCCTGTGAGGGCGCCGCAGCGCCGCTGTTCGGGGTGCCGGTGGGCGTGAAGGACATCATCGATACCATAGACTGGCCGACCGCGCGCGGCTCGGCCGCCTACGCCGGGCGCAGGCCCGAACGTGATGCGGCGGTGGTGCAGCGGCTCAAGGCGGCCGGGGCCTACGTGTTTGGTAAAACTGTCACCACCGAGTTTGCCTATATGCACCCGGGCAAGACGCGCAATCCCTGGGATGCGCAGCGCACGCCCGGCGGCTCGTCCTCGGGCTCGGCTGCGGCCGTGGCGGCGGGTATGCTGCCTTGCGCCATCGGCACCCAGACCAACGGATCGGTTATCCGGCCGGCGGCGTTTTGCGGTGTCGTCGGATTCAAGCCCGGATTCGGGCTGATTCCCTTTTCTGGGACGCTGCAATTTAGCGCCACGCTGGACCAGTTGGGCACCTTCACGCGCAAGGTCGCCGATGCCGCGCTGCTCGCATCCGTGCTCGTCGAGGGCGATGCGCTGTCTGCTGACGTGCCTGTGCGCGCGGCGCCACCGCGCATCCTGGCGCTAGGCAATTACCCTTGGAACCGGGCCGATGCGGATGCGGCGGTGCAATTCGAGGCCGCGCTGGGCAGGCTGGAGGCGGCCGGCGCGACGGTCAAGTCCTTCGAGTTGCCCGCCGACTGCCACGATGCGCAGGCGCGGCACCGTAGCATCATGTTTTTTGAGGGCGCGCGCGACAACGCGCTGCGCCAGAAAAAGCACCGCGCGCAATTGTCCGCGACACTCAACGCGGGACTGGACGAGGGACGACGGATCGCGCCGGCCGAATACGCAGAGGCGCTGCTGCGCCGTGCGGTGATCAGCGAGCGCGCGCTCGATTGGTTCGACGATTGCGATGTCATCGTATCGCCCTCTGCAGCCGGGGTCGCGCCCGCGGGCCTGGACACGACGGGTGATCCGAGCTGGTGCACGCTGTGGTCGCTCACCGGATTCCCGGCCATTACGCTGCCGGCCGGCAGGTCGACGGCGGGGCTGCCCTATGGACTGCAGTTGGCCGCGCCCCCGGGCGCGGAGAACGGCCTGCTGTCGACGGCGATGTGGTGTGAACAGGTACTCGCAGCATGAGTTTTCTTGCGCATGGTAATGTCATTGCGAGCGTAGCGAAGCAATCTCGTCGAGAGTGTGATGGCTTAAGCAATACGACAAGATTGCTTCGTCGCTTTGCTCCTCGCAATGACAAGGTAAAAAGTTTTAATTTTGAAGTTCGATTAGGCATTCTCTTCGTTCCATGAAATTTCGCTACGATTCTCTTCGCGCCATGACCTTCGCTACGATTCTCTTTGCTCCATGACATTCGCTACGATTCTCTTCGCTCATGGCGCGCGCGACCCGCAATGGGCTGGGCCCTTCGAGCGCATACGCGAACGCATGCTGGCGGCGCGGCCCGGGTTGGATGGGCACCTTGCCTACCTTGAGCTTATGCAGCCATCCCTAGAGGATGTGGTGGCGGCGTGCGCGGCAAAGGCGGTGGGTGGC
>CAMDRY010000140.1 GCA_945906975.1 Bordetella parapertussis
GTAGTCGGGGCAGAGTTCAGCGGTTGGATCCATGCGCGCTGGGTTCGCATCCGGCGTCACCGCCTTGTAGAACTTGTTCCAGCGATGCGAACCGGCGACATACTCCACCCCGCTGGTGGCCTTGGTCACCGGCGTGAGCGCGATCCATAGCGACACAATGTCCTCGCCTTGATACGGCCAGAAGGGCAGGTCCTGGTGCCACTGCGTGGGCATTTGCGTGCCCGGTTCCTTGATGAACAGCTGGTCGTAGAAGTAGCGCACCTTGGGCGCCTGCATCAAGCGCGCGGCAAGCTCCGCCATCGGCGAGCGATCGCGCAACGCGGAAAAATCCGCCTCGCGGCGCGCCATCCACAGATTGCGGTAGAAACGGCCGCCGCCTGCCTCCCTGGTGTCGCGCGTCTGGTCATCGGGACGGTCCATGATGCGCACCGAGGCATCGAGCATGCGCTCGCACCATTCGGCATCGAGTATCCCGCGCAGGCACACCGCGCCGTCCTCGCGATAGGCCTGCAAATCTGCTTCGGTGATGCTGACCGGCAATGTACTATTCATGGAGCTCCTCGCTGCCGCAATGATCGCATGCTTGTAGTGCGGACACCCATCTACACTCTTACCCTCACCAACAACAAATGTAACACTTCAACATGAAACGAAGCACGACAAGAATTCTCACCACCCACGCCGGCGTGCTGTCCGGGCCGCCGGAATTTGCCGACATCGACCTGCAGGTGCGCACCGGCAAGGCCTACGACAAACACACTTACACGGCGTTGCAGCGTGCCTCGATAATCAAGACGGTGCGGCGCCAGGCCGATCTGGGCATCGATATCGTCAGCGACGGTGAATTGGGCAAGAGCCGCGGCTATCCCTATTATTCGCAGCGCATCACCGGCATCGAGCAGCGTCCGCTCAAGCCGGGCGAGATTCCGGTGACGGTGCGCCGCAGCCGAGAGCGCGAGGCGTTTGGCGAGTTCTACGAGTATCAGCAGAAAATCGATATCCGCTTTCCCGTGCCGCCTGGCACGCGCCTGGTGTGCAACGGCCCGCTGCGCCATTTGGGCCAGGGTCAACTCCAGGAAGAACTGGAAACGTTTCGCATTGCCCTTCAGGGCGTCCAGGCCGAAGAAGCGTTCTTTCCGGTGATCGCGCCAGGCTGGCTGGATCATTTCATGTTCAATGAGTATTACCCGAGCGACGAGGCGTTCATATTTGCCATCGCCGAAATTCTCAAACCTGAATACCAGGGCGTTGTCGACGCGGGATTTCTCCTGCAGGTGGACGATCCAGGTCTTCCTGACGCATGGCCGACATTCATTCCAAAGCCGAGCATCGAGGAATACCGCCGCTATGCCGCGATTCGCATCGAGGCGCTCAATTACGCGCTCAAGGGCATCCCCGAAGAGAAGATTCGCTACCACGTCTGCTGGGGCAGTCATCACGGCCCGCATACCGAGGACATCCCCCTCAGGGACATTGTTGATCTGATGCTGAAAGTCCCCGCGCAGGCGTATTCGCTGGAAGCCGCCAATGCGCGCCACGAACACGAATGGAAGTTGTGGCGCGAGGTCAAGCTGCCCGACGGCAAGATTTTGATACCCGGTGTAATCAGTCACGCCACCAATGTGATCGAGCATCCTGAAGTCGTCGCCGATCGCATCTTGCGCTATGCGAATGTGGTGGGCCGGGAAAATGTGATTGCGGGCAGCGATTGCGGCATGGGTGGCCGCGTGCACCCGCAGATAGGGTGGGCTAAGCTGCAGGCGCTGGTCGAGGGCGCGGCGATTGCATCGCGGGAACTGTGGCCGGCCTGAGAGTTGAATGGTTCTGGTCGTTCAGCGAGCGTGGCCACCTGCCGCTATGATGGCCTCGGAACGCAGTGAGTGTGTGTCAGGAAAAGTTTGATTGCAAAAAACCGCGCGACGCGACGCCTATTGCCAGAATGGAGTCAACACCATGAAATCAGTCATCGCAAGTTCCGTGATTGCATCGCTTTGGCTGGCAGCATCGCTTCGATGTGCGGCGCAGGAATCCTATCCCGTTCGGCCGGTCACTATCGTCGTGCCGTTCTCAGCCGGCTCGCAGCCAGACATCCTCGCCCGGACGCTGGCCGAGGCAATGGCAAAATCAACCAGCCAGCCCGTCGTGGTGCTTAACCGAGAAGGCGCGGCCGGCACCATCGCGGTCGCTTCGGTCGCGCAGGCCCGGCCGGATGGCTACACCCTCGGTTTCGGCCCAAACGGGCAGTTTTCGATTCAAACGCATCTGCTGCGCGACCTGGCCTACAAAGTGGAGCAGTTCGATTTCCTGTGCCAGACCAACAGCGGCGCCTACGCCCTGGTTGTCGGTCCTGGCTCGCCCTACAAGACGCTGGCCGAGCTGATCGACGCGGCGCGCCGGGCGCCCGGAAAATTGAACCTGGGCTCGATCGGACACGCGACCATTCCGCATTTGGTGGGAGAGAGCATCGGCCTTGAGGCGGCCGTCAAGTTCACCCATGTGCCGTTCAAGGCGAGCGGCGACATGATTACCCAGACGCTCAATGGCAGTGTCGATTTTACGATCACCACACCCGCGGCACTGGCGGGCGGTAGCGCGCTGCGCGCGCTGGCCCTGGTCGCCGAAAATCGCTCACCGCGGTATCCCGAGGTGCCGCTGCTGAAAGAGCAGGGCTTCAAACGCTCATCCCTGCCCGGATACATCGGTCTTTACGGTCTCAAGGGCATTCCCGCGGATGCGGCGGGGTGGCTGCGCCGCTCCTGCGCGCAGTCGGCTGAGACGCCGGGCTTCCGGCAGGCCTCGGAAAAAGTCGGCGCGCCACAGCTATATGCGGACGCACCGGCATACAACGCCAACATGATCGAGGACCATCGTTACATGGGCGAATTGTTGCGCACCCTTGGGGTCAAACCGCAGTAGCACAGCGCCAAGCTGGGCTGGCGCATTGCTTCGTTAGGATCGCCGTCGCATAAATCTCGCGCCGGCTGTTGGAATCAGCGCGGCGAGTTTTTGGCCGCGCGGTCGTACATTACCCCCAGACTTTCCCGGCCACCTCCAGCAGCCGTTCCAGCTTTCGTTTTTGTAGATCGGCGGTCATCGGATTGGGCAGCACGTTGAACGTCGACATTGCCGAGCTGCCAAAGCCGCACTGCGGGCATAAGCCCAATTGATTGATCGATGCAAAGCGGCTGGCCTCATCCAGGCGCCGGCGCAGATCGTCGCCTGCTTCAATTGCCGGTTGCTTGGTGCTGACCAGGCCCAGAAAGGCCATCTTTCCCTTGGGCAGAAACCTCAGCGGCTGAAAATCGCCGGCGCGCGGTGAATCGTATTCGAGCAGAAATGCATCGACATCCAGATCCTGGAACAAGCGCCTGGCGATGGGCGCATAGCTGCCGTCGCCCATCCACAGGCCCTGCATGTTGCCGCGGCAAAGATGCAGCGCAATGCGCATGTTTTTTGGCCGCCCGGCGACGGCACGGTTGATCACGTCGATGTACAGGTCAACCAGTTTTTCCGGATCCTCTCCCTGCCGCCTGGCGATACGACGATTGTCATCGTCGCAGCAAAGCGTCAGCGGCACTTCGTCGAGTTGCAGAAACTGGCAACCGAGGTTCGCCAGAGCGGCAATCTCCTCGCGATAGATCTGCACCAGGTCATCCCAGTAGTGCGCCGGATCGGGATAAACATTGCGATCCATGGCCTCGCCAAAATCCCCGAAATGCATGTGTGAAGGCGTGGGCATGGTCACTTTGGCAGTGCGCGCGGTCAAAGGCTGCAGAAAAGCAAAGTCATCGCAGACAATGGCGCGGGTGCGGCGCAGCGCGCTGGTGGCAACCGGCGCAGGCGCCGCGGCCGACACGCCTTGCTCGTTGTGGAACGTGAGGTGGGAAGGCTTGAAGGTGAAGCCGTCCACTGCCGACAGAAATCCGCGCGACCAGCCACCGCGGCGAAATTCACCGTCCGTCACGTATGCAAGACCGAGGCTTTCCTGCAGCGCGACCGCCTCGCGAATCGCAGCATCCTGCACCGCACGCAAATCTGCCGCGCTGATTTTTCCCTCCTCCTCTTCGAACCACGCCGTCATCAGCTCCGGGGGGCGGACCATGCTGCCCACATGATCCACATGCAATGCGGCTTTGCTGCTGCTCATTGTTCTCTCCCCGACTTCAGTTCTTGTGCAATTCAGGGATGATAGTCGACGGGATGTTCACGCGTGCCGCGGGATTCCGGGGATGAGGCGGGAGACCATGATGGAACACTCCTATAATCGCGGCGCATGCCTTGGCCAGGTGGTATTTGTTTTGGCTGCAATACTTTTGGGGATAGCGCATGGACTCCATCTACATCATCGGCGCCGGTGTCACCCGGCTCGGCAAGCACCTCGATAAATCGGTCAAGCAACTGTCCTCGATGGCCATCAGCGCGGCCCTTGCCGACGCCGGTTGCGCGCGCGACGACATCCAGGCGGCGTGGTTTTCCAACACCCGCCAGGGCGCGATGGAGGGCCAGCACGGCATTCGCGGGCAATGCGCGCTGCGTGCCTTCGGATTCGAGGAAATCCCCATCATCAACTGCGACAACGCCTGCGCCAGTTCCACCACGGGGATGAATCAGGCCTACGCCAACATCCGCGCCGGCTTGTACGAGGTGGCGCTGGTGGTTGGCGCCGACAAGATGATCTACCCGGAGAAGCGCGAAGCGATGTTCGAGGCATTTCTGGGCGGATGGGATCGGGAGCTGGCCGACGAGCACATGCGAAATCTGCTTGCATTGGGCGATGGACTGTTACTGCCTGCGGAGGCGCAAGAGGCGCGCTGGACCAGCTCCAATCAGCATAGTGTTTTCATGGATGTGTACGCGGCGGGCGCGCGCGCGCACATGAAACGCTATGGCAGCACGCAACGCCAGTTCGCGGCCGTGGCGGCCAAGAACCATTTTCATTCCTCATTCAATCCCAATGCGCAGTATCAGAACAGCATGAGTATCGAGGAGGTGCTTGCCGACAAGCCGATCACCTGGCCGCTCACGCGCTCGATGTGCGCACCGATAAGCGACGGCGCCGGCGCACTGGTGCTGTGCGCTGAATCGGCGTTGAAGCGTTTCGACCGCAGCCGCGCAGTGCGCATCCGTGCCACGACGCTTGCGTCGGGGACCAATCGCCAAGCCGGTGACGACGACCGCTCCATCTGCCGCATTGCCGCGCGCAAGGCCTACGCCATGGCGGAGGCGGGGCCCGGCGACCTCGATGTGGTCGAAGTGCACGATGCCACTGCGTTTGCTGAAGTGGCGCACATTGAAAACATGGGCCTGTGCGAACCGGGTGAAGGCGGGTTGTTGGCCGAGCGCGGCGACACGCGCTTGGGTGGGCGCATTCCCGTCAACACCTCGGGTGGCCTGCTCTCAAAAGGGCATCCTATCGGCGCGACGGGGGTGATCCAGCTGCATGAGATCGTCACACAGCTTCGCGGCGAGGCGGGCGGACGCCAGGTGGCGGGCGCCCGGTTGGGCGCTGCGGAGAACGGCGGCGGATTCTACGGATTGGAGGAAGCGGTGACCGCCGTCACCATTCTGGAGCGGGCGTGATTCCCGCACCTCCGGGCGCAACCGCCGCGCAAGAGGGTGTCTACAGCGGCGGCGCGCTGGGCGACCTGATTACCACTGCTGTGCTGCGTTTTGGCGCGAGCATCGCATTCATTGCCGGGGAGCGAGCCTGGACTTATCGCGACAGCGGCGAGGCGATCAGCCGAGCCATGCAGCAATTGCGCGTGCTTGGGCTGCAGAAGGGCGATGCGGTGGCGCAACTCTCGGGCAACCGGGCGGAAATGTTCTTCATCATGGCGGCTTGTTACCTGATGGGGCTGAAATCTGTAACGCTGCACGCTCTTGCCAGCCTTGATGACCACGCCTATATCGTCGACGATTGCGAAGCACAGGTATTCGTTGCGGGTGATGACTACATTGCGCGCGCGGCCGCGATTCGCTCGCGTTGCGCAAGCGTGAAATACTGGTTCACCCATGCGCCGCTGGAGGCAGGCGCCGCAACACAGACCCAATCGCCGCGCCACTTCTGGCAGGAGGCCTCGCGTTTTACCCCGAAGCCGCTACGCTCGCATTGCGAACCCGAAGACATCATACGCATCGCCTATACCGGCGGCACCACCGGACGTCCCAAGGGGGTGATGCTGTCTGATCGTGCCATGCTCGCCAACATGCTGCTGTTTCTGGCTGAAATGGAATGGCCGGAGCAAGTGCGTGTCCTCTCGCCGGCGCCGATTTCACATGGCGCCGGCGCGATGATCCTGCCGACGCTGGCCCGCGGCGGCACCATGGTGTTGCAGCAGGGATTCGAATGCAACCGTGTGCTCGATGCCATTGAGAAACACCGCATCACCACGATTTTCCTGGTGCCAACCATGATTTATGCGCTTCTCGATCATCCACGCACACGCAATGCCGATCTGTCCAGCCTGCAATTGCTGTACTACGCCGCCTCGCCGATGGCCCCTGCGCGCATCCGCGAGGCAATCGAGGTGTTCGGGCCGATCCTGAATCAGGGTTACGGCCAGACGGAGGCGCCCAACGCAATCCTGCTGATGCGCAAGGCCGACCACCTTGTCGATGACGAGCACCGCCTTGGCGCCGCAGGCATGCCCTATCCCGGCGTGACCGTGCGCCTGCTCGATGACGAGGATCGCGAAGTGGCGCCGGGTGAAAGTGGTGAAATCTGTGTGCGCGGCGCGCTGGTCATGTCTGGCTATTGGAAACAGCCTGATGAAACGGCGAGAGCACTGCGCAACGGCTGGCTCCACACCGGCGATATTGCCTGGTGCGACAGCGAGGGTTTCTTTCACATCGTCGACCGCAAGAAGGACATGATCATCTCTGGCGGATTCAACGTCTATCCGCGCGAAATCGAGGACGTGCTCACCGCGCATGCCGCAGTGGCTGTCGCAGCGGTCATTGGCATTCCGGACGAAAAATGGGGGGAAGCGGTAAAAGCCATCATCGTGCTGCGGTTGGGGATGCGCGTCGAGGCTGCAGAACTCATCGATCTGGTGCGCGCGAAAAAAGGCGCCATTCATGCGCCAAAGAGCGTCGATTTTATCGAGGCACTGCCACTTACCGCGGTGGGAAAACCGGACAAAAAGGCGCTGCGTGCCCCTTACTGGGCGGGTGTGACGCGCGCGGTTGCGTGAGCCGGGACCTCGGTTCTGACTCGGGAATCAACGGGTCCCGGCAATTAATTTCGCAATGCCGGCAAAGCTACAAAGCGTTGGTAGGCCGGCGCAACGTCCGCCACATATTTTTGCGCCAGGTTGGCGCTTTGCAGCACATCCTGAATGCCCGGCTTGCGCGCAAAGCGATACTTGTAGAAATCAAACAGGTTGGGCTTGTCGGGCATTTTGGGCAGGCGCGGGTCATCGCCCATATGCAGATACCTCCCGGGACCAAGTTCGCCACTGCCACCGGTCGAGAGCCGGCAGCCAAAGGCACAAGGCGGGAAACGGGAGCAGGATTGCGAGGTACAGCAGGTTGGAAACGATATAGGGCGTCACGCTTCGGCAATTTGCGGCTCCCGAGTTGCCATAATCCGGCAAGAATAGCAGGCGAGTCCTTGTTCCCGTCATGGGAATCCGCCGCACCGCGCTGTGTGCCCGCTTGCTGTCTGCTTACTGGCTGGCAATTTTCCGGGCGCCATGGCAAAGTGTTTCCGCGCGGTTTTCGCGAACCATCAATCGGAACGGGGAGTTTGCCATGCATGGGGTTTC
>CAMDRY010000141.1 GCA_945906975.1 Bordetella parapertussis
TGCACATCTCGAAGTCATCGAAACCAACGCCGGTGTGCAGATCGGTGCGCGCCGCGACGCGGGCGACAATTATTACTGGCGCATCAACCACTTCATGATGCCTTTTTGGACCGTGGTGCCACCCGGCGCCGACGAAGTCGATATCAACGGCCATGCCTTTGTGCCTATCGACGATGAAACCACGCTGTGCGTGATGTACAGCTACAACCCCGAGCATGCGATGTCGGATCGGCGCCGCAAGCTTTTCGAGGAAGGCCATCGCGATCGCGAACCCGGCCACATGAGCAGGAATGGCGCGCTGCCCTTCGATCCGGGCAAGCCCTACGGCAAGTACTGGCCCAAGTGGAATCGCAGCAACGACTACGGCATGGACTGGGAACTCCAGAAGAAGAAGTATGTCCTCGGTCTGGCTGGCTTGTGGGTGCAGGACAGCGGCTGCCAAGAATCGATGGGCGCGATCGCTGATCGCGCCAACGAGCATCTGTGCTCTGCCGACGCCGGCATTGCGCGCATGCGCCGCGTGCTGCAGGAGGCCGCCCGCGCGTTGAAAGATGAGGGACGCCTGCCTGAAAGCACGCTCGACCCGTCGATCTACCGCAAGCGCTCGGTGGGCATCATGCTCCCGCGCGACGTCAACTGGCTCGAAGGCGCGGCCAAATACATCCACGCGCGCGGACCGCTGGGATACACGGTTCCCGGATCAAAACCGGCGCCCGCAACCGCATGAGTCTGCCTGCGAAGCCCGTCCCGCTTGCCGATCCGGACAGCGCACCCTATTGGAATGCCGCAAAAGAATCGCGACTGGTGGCGCAGCAATGCGGCGAATGCGGCCATCATTTTTTCCCTCCGCGGCCCCGATGCCCGGTGTGTACGTCGGCAAATCTCGATTGGAAGCCACTCTCCGGCCGCGGCCGCGTTTATACCTTCTGCATCACGCGCATGGCGCTGGTGCGCGGGTTCGAACCTCCTTATGTCGTTGCCGTGGTGGAGCTCGACGATATTCCGGGCAGCCGCATGACCGCCAATATCGCGGATTGCGCGATTGAAGCCGTAAAAATCGGCATGCCGGTCGAAGTGATTTTTGAGGAGCGCGGCGATGTCGTCGTGCCGCAGTTTCGCCCAGTGCCGCAAGACGCACGTTGACCCGGGCCATGGCGAGCCGCATGAAATCAACCGGGGTCGCGATTGTCGGTGTGGGTTCCACTGCGATCGCGCGCAACGCGGACCGCGGCCTGGGCGCCATCGCTACTGAGGCCGCGCTGGCCGCGATTGCGGATGCCGACCTTAAGCGCGACGACATCGACGGCTATGTCGGCTGCCCCTCCGCGCCCAATGTTTCCGCATTGCACGTTGACGGTGTGGATGAAGTCTCCTCGACCTACATGACGGCGGCGCTGGGTCTCAAAAATCCCTCCTGGGTCATGGATGTCGAAGGCATGACTACGGGCATGGTGGTTGCCGCTGCACACGCACTTGCCTGCGGCGCCTGCAATTACGTGGTCGCGGTGCGTGCGCTCTACAATCCGCGCGATCGCAAGTACTCGCACGCGAGCGCCGACTTTGCCGTCGGTGCCGACCAATTCACGTTGCCCTACGGCATCGGGCCGGGCGGCGGGCGCTTCGCGCAATGGCTTCAGCGCTACATGCACGACACCGGCGCAACCCGCGAAGACCTGCACGAAATCGCCAACATCGGGCGCAAACACGCGCAGTTGAACCCGCTAGCGGTGTGGAAAGGCAAAGGCGAACTCACGCGCGAGGAATACCTCGGGGCACGCTGGATCTGCGAACCGATGTGTCTCTACGATTCCGACATGCCGGTTACCGCGGCAGGCGCGCTGGTGCTCACCACAGCCGAGCGCGCGAAAGACCTGCCGCACCGGCCCGCGCACCTGCTGTCGTATTCGAACGCGTCGAATCCCAGGAAAGTTTTCGAAGCCACCGGCATCAAACCCTCAGATATAGACGTCGCGCAGATCTACGACGGCTATGCGCCCATGGTCTGGAACTGGCTGGGAAAACTGGGTTTCTGCGATCCTGACGAGGCGCACCGATTTGCACGCGGTTCACGGATTACCTTCGGCGGCGAGCTGCCGCTAAACACTTTTGGTGGCGCACTCGGCGAGGGTCGTCTTCACGGTATGGGTCACGTGCGCGAGGCAGCACTGCAGGCCATGGGTAGAGCAGGAGACCGACAAATCTCCGGCGCGCGCTATTCGCTTGTGCAGGTGGGCGTGCCCGAACGATCCTGGATTTTGCTGTTAGGGTCGGAGGCTACTCAGGCTTGATGCTCGCATTCGTGGTGACCTTGCCGTACTCCTGCAGATCGTTGGAAACGAAAGTGGCCTGCCAAATTAGGCCATCGCCGCCGCTGCATCGTGCTTGCCGGCGGGGGCATCGGAACCGAGGACGCGCATTGCCTTCAGGCAATCCGCCTCCTTACTTTGCCCCAATCTTCGGGTACTTGGCCAGATACTCACCGGCCTTAATCAACTGATAGTCAAATCGAGAGCGACACGAAGTCGCTTGTTGAAGTTGTTCCCACTATAAAGGAAAGGAGGAAGGGAACCGCCCGTGTCACTGGGTGAATCTATGGGTCTGAATAAAGAGCGACCCTGACAATGTAACGAAGCACCGCAAGGTGCGGGATGCCAATCGCGAGAGACGTACCCTTCTGGCAGCCACAGGCCAAATCAGTGCTAGATAGTCGGCAGGGTGGCGGCAGCTAAATTTCTCCAATGGGCCATGTTTTGGACTTTTGAAAAGCGCACTGTTGACGCCAACCGCAAATTGACCAGTTTAGAGGGGTAGTGCTGTTCCCGCCGATTAGAATTTGATCCGTTTCGGCAGGTTGTGCCGATCTGCGCATTGGCGACCCGGGTCCGATGGGACGGGTGTTGGTGGCCGGCGAACCCGGCAACGACATCGTGCCGCAACTGGCACCGCTGCCCGGGGAGATTGTCATCGACAAACCCGGCCAGGGCGCGTTCTATGCCACGGCGCTGGGGGAAATTCTTCGTCTGCGCGGCATTACCCATCTGTTATTTGCCGGCGTCACGACCGAAGTGTGCGTGCAGACCAACATGCGCGAGGCCAACGACCGCGGCTACGACTGCCTGCTGATCGAAGATACCACGGAGAGCTACTTCCCCGCATTCAGGCAGGCGGCGCTCGACATGATCCGCGCCCAGGGAGGTATCGTCGGATGGACTTGCAGTTGCGCGCAACTCGACAGCGCCCTCACGCAGAAGAGCTCCTGACGCCATAACGCGACAGGGTGAATGCATCGGTTGGTTTGCAACCGGTGAATTCCCCGGGGCAAAAAAGCACGCAACGCACTGCAGCGTCAACGCTGACGCGGCGGCTACTCGATGGTTTTTGCCTTGCGCACCGACTGAAGCAGCGAGGCACGCAGCAGAAACTGCCGCGCGCGCGCTGGGTCCGCGGCGATGCGGCGCAATTCATCGAGGTGCTGTTTGCGCACCGTCGGGTCGCTTTCTTCAAGACGGCGTTTGTTGGCCACCGTCTGCTCCTGGACAAATTCAACATTCAGTGAACGGCGCCGGCGGTCATAGCGGCCGAGGATGGCGGCGTCGGCACCCGACGCCACCGCCGCCAGCAATTCGGCGAGCTCGACGCCGTCGTGGATGCCGCTGTTCATGCCCAACCCACCCGCCGGATTGTTCACATGCGCCGCATCGCCGGCGAGGAACAGGCGTCCGGCGCTGAAGCGCTCCGCGACGCGCTGATGGAAGCGATACAGGCCGCGATACTGGATGTCATAGGGTGTCGACTTAGGAAAAAAGTGCTGCAGCCTTGCCTGCACCGCCTCTTCGGCAAGCACCGCCGCATCGGGTTCGTTGACATCGGTCGGGGAAATAATGCGCCACAGGCCGCGCATGTCGTTGCCGGCCACCTTGAACACCATCACATATTTATGCGGATCGGCAAAGTAGTTGCGGTTGGAGTAACCATACTCGCGCTCGAAGTCAAAGCCGGTGGTGAGACCGACGAAGCCTTCCGGGAAGGTATATCCCTCGAATCCCACGCCCATGATCTTGCGCACCAGGCTGCGCGCCCCGTCGGTGCCCACCAGATAATCGGCTTCAAAGCTCGCGCGCCCGCCGGGCGCATCGCAAGCCACCTGGACCGAGTCGCCCCGCGGTTCGATCTGCACCACCTCGTGAAGTCGCAACACCCGGGCATTGGAAAATTGCGCGAGTTTCGCCTCCGCGATGGCCACGGTCTTGTGCGACTCGCACTGCACCGCGTACGGAAACGGCGTATCCGCGGCAAGCAGGCCGTAATCGAATTCGGCAACCATTTCCCCAGATACCCGGTCCCAGTGCTGGAAGCGTGCCGAGATCAATCCCTGGCGGATGACTTCGTCGACAATGCCCAGGTCGCGCAACATCTCCAGGGTAGAGGCATGGGTGGTGGCGGCGCGCGGCTTCTCGTCATAGAGCTCATCCGTTTCCAGCACGGTGACGTCGAGGCCCTTTACCGCCATGGCAAGCGCGGTGACAGTGCCCACCGGTCCGGCGCCGACAACAATGACGCTGAGGCGCTTGGCCATCTCAGTGCTCGGCAACCAGCCTGCCGAAACCTGCGATGCGATCGTTGATGCCGATGGCGCGCAGCGCCGCCCAATAGGTTGCGACGTTCACGCCGATGAGCGGCTTGCCATGCTTCAATTCGATTTCCGCGGTGATGGCATTCACCGGGAGCGCGGTGCCCACGTGCACCAGGGCGTCGATATCCTGTCCATCGGCCCGGGCGAAGCCGGCACGAATCCGGTCGGCGGAAATTCTCGACACATCGGTCGGGCCGGTGCCTTCTAGATTGACGACACGCGTGGCACTGTAGCCGGCGGAGCGGAAGAAATCCGCGATCACTTCGCCTGCCGGGCCCCAATAAGGGGTGACGATGCCCAGGCGCTGCGGACGTCCCAGCGCCTCCAGGCCCTGCAGCACAGCCATTGACGGCGTGATGAACGGCCGCTCGCAGTAGTCCTCGAGCCGGCGCACCTCCTCACGCGCGCGCTCGATGCTGCCGCGGAACGAATGAATCGAGTGCCCGTGTGCAACCACGTGCGGTTCGCAGGGCAGCACCAGATCGAGCGCTTCAAACAACCCGCCCTCCTCCGATTGCAGTGCTTTCCGATAGACCTCGAGGTCGTCGGCCGGCCGCGGCGGCAGCAGCATGCGCGTGACATGGTTGGTAACCCCGGCCGGGCGCAGCATCTCGTACTCGGGTTGTACCGTGGTGTTGGTGGCAGGCACCACCACGGCGATCTTTGCGCGCGTCGCCAGAACATCGGTGCTGCCGGCCGGCCAGCGTCGGGTGGCCATGGTCACTCCACCTTCAGGCCGGCGGCCTTGACGGCCTCCTGCCAGACCACGTTATCGATGCGGATAGTTTCGGCAAACTCCGCCGGTGTCGAGCCCAGCGGATCGACGCCGATGTTGTTGAGGCGCGCAATCACGGCCGCCTCACGCACGATCCTGCGCGCTTCAGTCGATACCCGATTCACAATCACCGCCGGCGTGCCCGCCGGCGCCAGCAGGCCGTTCCACGTAAGCGTTTGAAAGCCGGGGAAGGATTCAGCGATGGCGGGCACGTCGGGCAACTGCGGCGCGCGCGCCGCGCTGGACACGCCAAGCAGGCGGATCTTGCCGCTTTTTCCGTGCTGGATCAGCTCCGAGGCGTTGCCGAAGTACATCTGCACGGTACCCGCGACCAGATCGGCGACGGCCGGGCCGCCGCCCTTGTAGGGCACATGCGTCATGGCGATCCCGGCGCGGTTGACGAACAGCGCACTCGACAGGTGTCCAAGCGTACCGCTGCCGCCGGTGGCGTAGTTGAGTTTCCCCGGGCGGCCCTTGACGTAATCGACAAACTCCCTCACGTTCCTTGCCGGCACCGACTCGTGGACGCCGAGGACGAACGGGTTGGTGCCGATGTTGGAGATAGGCGCGAAGTCCTTCACCGGGTCGTAACCGATCTTCTGGATATATTGCAGGATCGCGATCTGTGAAACTGCGGCCATCAGCAGCGTGTAACCATCGGGCGGGGATTTGGCAACGAACTCGGCGGCGATAGCGCCGCCCGCGCCCACACGGTTCTCCACCACAAACTGCTGGGCAAAAACCGTGCTCAGACGCTCGGCGACGATGCGCGCAATCGCGTCGGTGTTGCCGCCGGCGGCAAACGGCACGATCACCCTGGCGGGTCGCTGCGGCCATTCCTGGGCGTGCACCACGCCACTCGAGAAGACAAGGACGACGCAGAATACGATGGTTTTAAAATTGCACTTCATTGCCGAGCTCCTTATGGTTCTAGGGCAGTTTTTTAAGGACTTCGCGAGTATCTAACATG
Source organism: Bordetella parapertussis (assembly GCA_945906975.1). The sequence continues at coordinate 6,379 of CAMDRY010000141.1, forward strand.
CGCTCGATATCGCGGCGCTCGGCCACGAGCGGCGGCGCGATTGCCAGGGTGTCGCCGCTTCCTGATAATGTCGGCACGGGGAACCAACGCCGGGGGTTCCCCTGCCCCTTGAAAAATTCCAGCCGCCAGAGCCAGCGACCCGCCCGCGCACAGCACACTGCAATAGTCCCTGTGCCCCAAGGCTCCTCCGGTGTTAGTGATGACCAGATCAATGCTGACGATGAAATTTTCGCGGGACCGAGTGGCACGCGCACCAGGCAAATGATCTCACCTCACACCGATTGGAAGTAGAGTAACTGAATATTTCCAAACTCGCTTAGCATGCCCTCGACCAGCGTTAAACGCCGAGCGGTGCCGCTGAACCGTTCTCTGGCGGCAGCTGGATTTGTTCAACAACGCCCTGCAAGAAGAGGAAATGAAAATTTCTGTTCAGGGATTCAAGGGCGTGTTTCGCGTCTTGGGGTGCGATGACCGGCAAGGTCCCGCGATCGGCCGCTACCTTGCGGCAAACAACAGACCCAGGCTGGTGGCCCTCATCGATGACGCCACCGCCGGCCCGCTTCTGAAGCAGGCGCGCGAACTCAATATCAGGTCGGTGTTCGCCTTCGGCGACGGCGGCTGCTCGGACAAAATGGTGGAACTGCCTGGCGTGGCGGCGGAGGGAATGATCTGCTCTCAGGCGGGATTGCCGCTGGCATCCGTGTCGAAAAAGTTTCTCGATGCGTAAAGCGCGCGCTTCAAGATCGATTCCAACCTTTACTCCCCGATTACTTATGACGCGATGCAGATACTGATCTGAGCCATCAAACAGGCAAATTCGGCCGACCCGGCCAAGTACCTCCCGGTGTTGCAGAAAATGGAGTTCAACGGGGCCACCGGACACACTGCCTTTGACGACAAAGGCGACCGCAAAGATGCCGAGATGTCGATCTTCCGCGTCACCGAAGGCAAGCTGATTCCCATTGCCATCATCAAGAAAGGGCAGACGCTTGCTTACGCCGACTTTCTGTCGCAGGCCAATCCGGCCGCGACGCCAGGGGCGAACGATACGAACAATTCTGGCGGGCCAGCGAAGGCTCAGACGGCGCCCGCCCCGTCTCCAGCGGGAACCTCGAAGTAAGGTCAGTGCTGCAATGACCTTACAAGGCATCTCGACGCCGCGACGCCCTGGAACTACTGATTGAAGCTCGGCAACCCAAGTTGCAGGATATGGGAAAGCTCTTTCGCAGCGAGCGGGCCAGTTTCTCCCGGCTCGGTGCAGAGGGTGGTGTGCTTGAGATAAGCCGTGCCTCCGGACTCCCCTGCTCCGGATAGAACGAAATACAAACTGTTGCCTTCCAATGCAAGCGAGGCGCCGGCCTCGACTCGGTACTCCAGAAGCCTGGTT
>CAMDRY010000142.1 GCA_945906975.1 Bordetella parapertussis
TGTTGCGCGTCGCCGACACGTAATCGAAAGGTGGAAAGAGCAGTAGCACCGCGATGTTGATAACTGCCGCAACGAGGACAACCGCCTGCTGTCTGTTCATCAGAACCCGCTCCCTGGCACCCGGAACACCTCCACCGCAGGGTACAAGCCTACAAGGTTACGCGACTGGGCACAATCACTCAAGCGCGCCGGCAGCCGGCGGCGGCGCCTCCGGTGCGCAGAACGCCCCGGGACAGGGCCGGTGCCTCGGCTAAAGGGAATGGCGTTGGTGCGCAATGTCGCGTTGTCGCAATTTCACCATGACACCTAAGGGGGACTCCATGGGTATTGTGTTAGTCTGCCGCGCTAAATTGATCATGATGGATTCGCCATGAGTGTGCAAGCGTGACCCTGCAAGCCCCCAGCCATGCGATGTTCGCCACCTGCCCGCGCGGCCTGGAAACCCTGCTCGCCGCAGAACTCGAAAGCTTCGGCGGCAGCGGCGTCAAGGCCGTGCCCGGCGGCGCGTCGTTTCGCGGCAGCACTGCGGTGTGCTACCGCGCCAATCTCGAGAGCCGCCTTGCCACGCGCATCCTGCTGTCGGTGGCGCACATTCCCTATCGCAGCGAACAGGACATTTATGACGCCGCCTTCGCCATCGACTGGCCGGCATGGTTCGAGGTGTCGCGCAGCATTCGCGTCGACGTCAACGCCATCAAGTGCCCGCTCAAGAGCATCGACTTTATCGTGCTGCGCATCAAGGACGCGGTGTGCGACCGCTTTCGCGAAACCTCGGACGAGCGGCCCAACGTCGACACGCGCGAACCCGATGTGCGCCTCGCCGGCTTTCTCGACCCGACGCACTTCACGCTCTACATCGACACCTCGGGCGAGCCGCTGTACAAGCGCGGCTGGCGCACCGCCGTGGGCGAGGCGCCGCTAAAGGAAAACCTCGCCGCCGGCATCCTCGGCCTGTCCGGCTGGAAGCCGGGCACGCCGCTGCTCGACCCGATGTGCGGTAGCGGCACGCTGCTGGTCGAGGCCGCGCTGATGGCGCGCAACATCGCGCCGGGCAGCCGCCGTGCCTTCGGCTTCGAGCGGCTCAACCAGCACGATGTGAACCTGTGGCGTCGCGTCTGGGAAGACGCCAAGGCAAGGCGCACACCGGGGGTACCCGGTCTGATTCACGGCAGCGACCTGTATGGCGACGAGCTGAAAAACGCGCACGAGAACCTGGTGGCCGCCGGCGTCGACGACTTGGTCACGCTAAAGCAGGCCAACGTGCTGGAGATCTCACCCCCGACCGCGCCCCCGTCTCAGTCAACTCAGGCCGGCTGCCTCATCTCCAATCCGCCCTACGGCGTGCGTGTCGGCGACAAGGAAACGCTGGAGGGCTTTTACCCGAAACTGGGCGACGCCCTCAAGGCGCGCTTTGCCGGCTGGACCTGCTACCTCTTCTCGGCCGACATGGCGCTGCAGAAAAAAATCGGCCTGTCCGCCTCCAAGCGCACGCCGCTCTTCAACGGCGCGCTCGAATGCCGCTTGTGTGAGTACAAGGTGGTGGCGGGCTTTCATCGCAAGGCGAAGCCCGGCGACTGAGATAGATGATGGCTATTAACACGCCCGGGGGCTTGTTGTCAACCATTGATAAGCGGTGGCAATCACGGTTCGATCGCTGAAGAATCGTGGCCCCCTGTGTGACATCGCTGACATTAGGAATATCGCGTTTCGCCATCAAAACGCCTCTTTACCCACCGGCTTGCCAAAACTGAATTCGCTGTGTGCATTACCGACGGTGATGCCGCTCACCAGTGTATCCACTTTCAGGCCATCGCTAACTTGCGTGTAGCCAAGTAGATCGATGATCTCCCGGACCTGGGCAACCGCGGCTGAACGCTGAAGGATCGAAGTGCAGGTGTAACTCATGTGCCAAGAACTCTAGACGCCCAACGCAATGCTAACCGGCGACCCGCTTGCGGGACGTCCGTGTTGAGCGGCCAGTTATACGTTGCGATTTGTCTGAAAGACGACCCGTGACATATTTGTGCAGGACGCTGGCGATCAGAGTTTGATATGGGACACCCTCTTCCATTGCTTTGACTTGGATATCACGCAAGTCAATAGATGATAAACGGATGTTGACTCTGCGATCCTTGATCGCCGTAGCTCTCGCCGCAGCCTTTAGCTTCTCAAGCTCACTCTTCGTGGCGACGGATTTGAGTTTGCCTTTCTCGAAAGGCTTTAGGACTTCCAGTTCGTATGCATCAAGCTTTGACATCTGGCTCACCTTTATGCAAATGATCTCTTGTGGCTTTGCGGCTAGGAATGGCGGTTTTCAGGAAGTAGTGGTCTTGTTCTTCGACAAAGGGGACCAGGTAGGCATAGTTCTCAACCGCTACCACCATCACCCTCTGTTTTGGGTACTTGGCCTTATTGGGGTGCTCCACGATATCAAGCAAGCCGCCAGACTCGAGCGCGACGACGATGCGCTCAAAAGACAATCCACGGGCGGCCTTTAGGGCGTCGTTCTTTTCGGAATTCCACCGGAAAGGCTTCATTGAACAATCTTACTGCTATGTGTGCCTTTTGTCACCGCAGGTGGGGAGAAACGTATAACGTTCGCGCTACCCGGCGCGCGTTGCTTTCGCGCGCATTCGAGTTGAGCGTGTGGTTAGACCTTTCGCAGCGATCTTGCGCAATTCATCGTTTATTCGAGTTTGATAGCCGCTGCCTTGTGCCTTGAAAAATGCAAGTACGTCGGCATCCAGGCGAACGGTAGTCAGTACTTTGGTTGGTGCCTTCTGCGGTCCGCGACCACGTTTGAGAACCGGTGACCCGAGCATTTCCTCGGACCAAGGCGGGTTATCAGGATCAACCCGCTTACTTGAAGAAGTCTTTGGCGATTTCAGCGTAGTAACGTGCTTCATGTTTTTCCGCCTTGCGTAAGGAAATAATGTGGGGACCGGCACGACGTTCGGTGTAGACCAGGACAACCGTTGCGCCGTCCAGCAAACCAAAGGTGACCAACCTCTTCTCACCGTAAGACTGCCGGACGTCTTCACGGGTGACCGTAAAGTTGTCCCAGATGGCTTCGCGCCCGACGAAGTCAATGCCGTGATCCTTGACACTCTTCCGGCGCTTCGATTCATACCAGGCAGTCACACTTTTATTGTATTTACAAAATACTTGTTGCGCAAGGGAATTGGATGAAAGGTCTAACGTGAAGTAGCTTGCCGAAACAACGGAATGCAAAGCGTCTGTTTATGCATTTGCTTGTTATCTTTCCGTGGGATCAATATGTTGAAGTAAGCATGGCATAAAAGAATTCTGTTATTCGGCTGATGAGATGACATCTTGAATGACGGCAAATACAACTCGCATCACCTGAAAACCCTTGCCAGTCGGGCGTTTCCGGGCGATGGTATTGGCGCAACAGTGGTGTTGACTACCCTCCCCTTCGGCGCCGCCGAGGCGCGCGGGCGAAGCGGGAGATGTCCGGCGCATAGGTCTGAGGCCCGCGGCTTTTCGCGGGCCGATTTTATGCGCCGACCCGCTTTGACGAGCACCGGAGGGGACCACCGCAGGCGGCGGCGACATGGGGCGTGCTTTCTTTGCTTACTTTCTTTGCACCCGAGCAAAGAAAGTGACTCGCTCCCCGCAGGGGAGTGAAACCACGGCCGTCGCGCTATGCGACAAGATTGCCGCGTCGGCTGCGCCTCCTCGCAATGACGCTGGATTCCCGCTTTCGCGGGAATGACGGCTGCAGCCCCTGCGGGCTGAGAACGTTTAGCGGGAATGTCGCTCCCGGCTATCAGCCGGTGCCTGATCGCGATCCGTCATGCCGTAATCGCGCATCACCGATGCCACGCGCAGGCGATAGTCGGCGAACAGACCGCCGCGCCCCGCCGCCTGGGCGCTGCGATGGGCTTCGAGCTTGCGCCATGCCAGCACGGCCGCTTCGTCGCGAAAAAAAGACAGCGACAAGATCTTGCCTTCGGTGCTCAGGCTGGCAAAACGCTCGACCGAGATGAAGCCGTCGATTTGCTCCAGCTGCGGCCGCAGGCTGGCGGCGAGCTCGAGGTAGTCCTGCTTGCGTCCGGATGCCGGCATCACTTCAAAGATAACCGCGATCATATTCGCCTCCTTTTTGCATATTCACATCGCCGATTAGTGTCGGCAGATAGCTGAAAACCCGCTCCTGGCGCCGATTTCCAGCCGGTATCGGGGCCGGTTCACGTCGCGGCAAAGACGCGCCAGAGCAGGGATGCGCCGCTCAGCATCACCAGCACGGCGATGAAGCGCCCGAGTTGTTCACGCGAGATGCGGCCGTGCAGGCGGTGGCCGGCCCACAGGCCGAGCGCGGCGACCGGGATCAGGGCCGCGAACACTTTGAGCACATCGGGCAAGACCAGGCCGGCGATGACAAACAGCGTGATGCGTATGGCGACGCTGAATGTCACCATGGTCACCATGGTCGAGCGCAAGGCGCTCTTGTCCTCGAGGCGGCGCGAGAGATAAATCATATAGGGCGGGCCACCGACGCCAAAGAGCGTGCCCGACAAGCCGCCGGTGAATCCGGCCGGCATCGCCCAGCCGCGCGACACCGGGTGCATCACGCCGGGCTGGCACAGCGTCCACAAACCGTAACTGATGGCGACGATGCCAAGGCTGCCCATGGCAAGGCCCTGCGGCAGTGTCACCAGCAGCGTCAACCCGCAGATGGCGCCGATGAGAGACAGCGGCACCATGCGCACCAGCTCGTCGCGCCTGGCCGCTTTGCCGAAACTCATGCCCAGGGCGAGCGCCGCGGAAAAATCGAGCAGCCCGCACAAGGGCAGCACGAAGGTCATCGGCCACAAATGCGACAACGCCGGCACCGAGACCACCGCCGCGCCAAAGCCGGACACGCCGAAAACGAAATAGGCGAAGGTGACGATGAGGGCGGCGAGGGCGAGGGATTCGTAGCTGACGGGCATGGGTCCTTAAGATCTTTAACTGGACGTGTCGCTACGCTTTCACCCTCTCCCCCGGCCCCTCCCCCGTCAAGGGGGAGGGGAGGTTTTTGGGTCGCGGCGCGACTGGGATAGAACTGAGGGACTACCGGATCACGCCGCCCGGGGGCGTGATGGCGATGAAAATTTCACGCAGAAAAATAATCAGCGCGCCAATCAGCGCGAGCATCGCCAGCACGAACAGCACACCCAGCACCCTGGCCAGATTGGCGGCAAGGAAGGCGTCGACGAAGGCCACGGCGATCAGCAGGCAGATGAACAGCGCGCAAAGCACCGCCAGCACGATGGCGGTGTAAATGAGCTGGATACGCCGCGCAATATGGCCAAGTTCGCCTTTGGCCTCAACGAGGAGCCCGTCGGCAAGTTCGGGCAGCAGTTTGTTCAACACGCGGCGGCGGTCCACCGCGCGCGACAGCCGGTTGGTGAACACCATCAGCAGCGTGCCCACTGCGGTGAGCAGGAACACCGGCGCAATCGCCAGCTGGATGGCGTGGGTGATGTCATCGACGCTGGAGAGCGGGACGAACAATGGCAAGGCCATGGCGTTCAACCCGCCTCGAGAAGTGACTCAATGTCGGGAACAAGCTCCCTTGGATGGGTCTGCGGTGCATAGCGCTTGACCACCTCGCCTTTCCGACTGACGAGGAACTTGGTGAAATTCCACTTGATCGCCTCTGTCCCGAGTATGCCCGGCGCATCGCTGGTCAGCCATTTGAACAAGGGGTGCGCGTTGGCGCCCTTCACCTCTAGCTTGTCGAACATCTGAAAATTCACGCCGTAGTTTTTCTGGCAGAACGCGCCAATCGCCGCGGCGTCACCGGGTTCCTGCGCGCCGAACTGGTTGCACGGGAAGCCCAGCACAACCAGCCCTTGGGCGGAATAGGTCTTGTGCAGTGCCTCGAGCTCGGCGTACTGCGGCGTAAAACCACAAGCGCTGGCGGTGTTAACGATCAGCGCCACCTTGCCACGAAAAGCATCAAGGGCAAGCGGCTTGCCGTCCAGGGTGTTGGCAGAGAATGTGTAGAGGTCGCTCATGGTTCACCACAGGTTGAATCGCACAAAAAACGCGCGGGATAAGCGGGGCACGGCAAGCGCTCCATCCCGCACGGCATGGCCGCGCAGTCTCCGGGCTCAGACGATATTCAGATGCTCGATGCCCGCGGTGATATCGCGGTTTTTCGATTCCTTGGAATGCAACTTGATCATCAAGCGCAGGTCGTTGACGCTGTCGGCGTTGCGCAGCGCATCCTCGTAGCCGATGCGACCCTCTTCGTACAGGTCGAATAACGCCTGGTCGAAGGTCTGCATCCCGAGCTCGCGCGACTTCTTCATGATCTCCTTGATCTCATGCACCTCGCCCTTGAAAATCAGGTCGGAAATAAGCGGCGAGTTGAGCAGCACCTCCACCGCGGCGGCGCGGCCCTTGGTTTCCTTGAGCGGGATAAGGCGTTGCGCCACCAGGGCCTTGAGGTTGAGCGACAAGTCCATCAGCAACTGGGCGCGGCGCTCTTCGGGGAAGAAGTTGATGATCCGATCGAGCGCCTGGTTGGCGCTGTTGGCGTGCAGTGTGCCGATCGCAAGGTGGCCGGTCTCGGCAAAGGCCACCGCGTGCTCCATCGTCTCGCGCGCGCGGATCTCGCCGATCAGGATGACATCGGGCGCCTGGCGCAGGGTGTTATGCAGCGCCGACTCCCAAGACAGCGTGTCCACCCCCACTTCGCGCTGCGTGATAAGCGAGTTGATGTGCGGGTGGGTGTACTCAATCGGGTCTTCGATGGTGATGATGTGGCCGTAGTGGTTCTCGTTGCGATAGCCGATCATCGCCGCGAGCGTGGTCGACTTGCCCGAGCCGGTGCCGCCGACCATGATGACCAGGCCGCGCTTGGACATGATGACGTCCTTGAGCACGGGCGGAATTCTCAGGTCCTCGAACTTGGGGATGGTGGTGGTGATGACACGCAGCACCATGCCCATGTGGCTTTGCTGCACGAAGGCGTTGACGCGAAAACGCCCGATGCCGGCCGGCGCAATGGCGAAATTGCACTCCTTGGTGCCCTCGAACTCGGCCGCCTGCTTGTCGTTCATGATGGAGCGGCACAGTTCCGTGGTGTGCTGGCTGGTCAGCGCCTGGCTGGACACCGGCGTCATCTTGCCGTCGATTTTCATCGCCGGCGGGAACCCCACCGTGATGAACAGGTCGGAACCTTTTTTCTGCAGCAGCAGCCGCAGCAGGTCGTACATGAATTTTGTTGCCTGTTCTTTTTCCATGGTTCTCGCTCCCGGTACTGTTTGATCGTGTCCAGCCTGTCCTTGGTGATGCGGCGACTGGTGGTCCCGTGATCCCCGCGGCTCCGGTGTTGCTTGCGTCAGCCGGCGAAGTTGTCCTTGTTTGCCGCCTTGCCGCGAGCCTCGGCGACCGAGATGATGTTGCGCTTGATCAGGTCCTGCAGGTTCTGGTCCAGCGTCTGCATGCCAAACTGCGCGCCGGTCTGGATGGACGAGTACATCTGCGCGATTTTGTTCTCGCGGATCAGGTTGCGGATGGCCGGCGTACCGACCATGATTTCGTGTGCTGCGGCGCGGCCGCTGCCGTCCTTGGTCTTGCACAGCGTCTGTGAAATGATGGCCTTGATGGACTCCGAGATCATGGCGCGGATCATTTCTTTTTCGGCGGCGGGGAACACGTC
>CAMDRY010000143.1 GCA_945906975.1 Bordetella parapertussis
GGCCTGACGCTGGAAAAAATCACCCTCAAGGAACTCGGCCAGGCCAAGCGTATCGAAATCGGCAAGGAAGAGACCACGCTGATCGACGGTGCCGGCGAAGCCAAGAGCATCGAAGCGCGCGTCAAGAATATCCGCGTGCAGATCGACGAGGCGACCAGCGACTACGACCGTGAGAAACTGCAAGAGCGCGTGGCCAAACTGGCCGGCGGTGTTGCACTGATCAAGGTTGGTGCTGCCACCGAAATCGAAATGAAGGAAAAGAAAGCCCGTGTCGAAGACGCGCTGCATGCAACGCGTGCCGCCGTTGAAGAAGGCATTGTTGCCGGCGGCGGCGTGGCTCTGCTGCGTGCGCGTTCGGCCATCGACAAGCTCAAGGGTGACAACGAAGACCAGCAGGCCGGTGTAAAAATCGTCCAGCGTGCCCTCGAAGAGCCATTGCGTGCCATCGTTTCCAATGCCGGCTCCGAGCCGAGCGTGGTGGTGAACAAGGTTGTTGAAGGCAAGGGCAGCTACGGCTTTAACGCAGCGACCGATACCTACGGTGATCTGGTCGAAATGGGTGTGGTTGATCCGACCAAGGTGACCCGCACCGCGCTGCAGAATGCAGCTTCCATCGCCGGCCTGTTGCTGACGACCGACTGCGCAGTGGCCGAACTTGTCGAAGACAAGCCGGCTGGCGGCGGCGGCATGGGTGGTGGCATGGGCGGCATGGGTGGTATGGGCGGCATGGGCGGCATGGGCGGTATGGACATGTAAGTCCAGCCATTCCAGGCGGCATTGCCGCCGGAATGGCTCGCCGGGTTGGGGAAGATGTATGCCCCAATCCGGCGGCAACAAACAAAAAACCCGGCTTCGGCCGGGTTTTTTGTTTTGTGGCGGAGGAACGCGCGCCGGGGCGGGCGCGCATGGGCTGGGCGCGGCTGCTCCGGCGCGTGTTCGACATTGACCTCGAACACTGCCTGCAGTGTGGTGGCGAGTTCAAGATCATCGCCGCTATCGAGGAGCCTGCGGTGATTGTCAGGATACTCAAGCATCTGGGTTTGCGTGCCCGCTCGCCGCCGTCCTCACCGGCGCAGCCGCTGCCTGTTTTCCAAGCAGCCTGATACGCAAGGCGAGAACGGTTCGGCAACAGCGCCGACGATCCCGCGCGGCCTGCGCTTGCGCATAGCGGTCAGAGTGCGTCCAAATCGGCCTCGACGGGTCGACGCAGCGACCAATAAACCCGATCGAGAGGGGAATTCTCACAAAGCATCGCGCAATTTGATCGCTGATCGCTTCTGGGTCTGGTGGTACAGTCAGCGCTTGGAGGAAAAGGTGGTTTGAATTTCCTATATACGTCGCGAAATCAAGAAGGTTGGCACTTTGAGCACGGAACATATCGATTCGGCGACGGTTCGTTTCATCCTCGATGGAACAGTGCGGGAAGTCCGCGATGCCGCGCCCACGCGCAGCGTGCTGCAGTACCTGCGCGAGGACCTTGGGCGCAGCGGCACCAAGGAGGGCTGCGCCGAGGGCGATTGCGGTGCCTGCACCGTGGTGCTGGCCGAGGCCGACGGCGACCGCCTGCACTGCCGCGCCGTCAACGCCTGCATCCAGTTCGTCCCGACCCTCGATGGCAAGGCCTTGTTCACGGTCGAGAGCCTCAGGCGCGCCGATGGCAGCCTGCACCCGGTGCAGCAGGCCATGGTCGACTGCCACGGCTCGCAATGTGGTTTTTGCACCCCGGGTTTTGTCATGTCGCTGTTCGCGCTGTACAAGAACAACGCCGCGCCCTCGCGCCAGGAGATCGACGACGCGCTCGCCGGCAACCTGTGCCGTTGCACCGGCTACCGGCCCATTGTCGCCGCAGCCGCCAAGATGTACGAGCTGGCCGATGCGACTGTGGCCGCGGACTGGGCTGGCCTGGCCTGTTACGGCCAATCGCCCGCGGCGGCGGAGTCCGAGCAGGCCTTGCTGGGACAATTAAAAAGCCTGCAGCGCAGTGAGCCGCTCGTTACCGGGGACGGTCACGCGCAATTGCATGCGCCACAGACGTTGGAACAACTGGCCGCCTTGCGCCTGCGCCACCCCGCGGCGCGCATCTTGGCCGGGGGCACCGATGTCGGCCTGTGGGTGACCAAGCAGTTGCGCGACATTGGCGACATCCTTTACGTCGGCAATGTCGCCGAACTGGCGGAGCTTCGCGTCACCGCCACCCATCTAGACATCGGCGCGGCCATGAGCTTTTCGGCGCTGCAACCGGCACTGGTCGAACATTTCCCCGAAATGGGCGAATTGCTGCGGCGGTTTGCCTCACCACCGATACGCAACGCCGCCACGCTGGGCGGCAATATCGCCAACGGCTCGCCCATAGGCGACGCCATGCCCCCTTTGATCGCATTGGGCACCAAACTGGTGCTGCGCAAAGGCAAGGCGATGCGCGAACTGGAACTCGAGGCGTTTTACCTCGATTACCAAAAAACCGCGCTTAAGGCCGGTGAATTCGTCGAGCGCATCCTTATCCCCTTGCACAACCCGCTGCGACAGACGCAGTTTCGCGTCTACAAACTGTCCAAACGCGGCGACCAGGATATTTCGGCGCTGTGCGCGGCGTTCTGGCTGGTGTTGCGCGGCGGGCGGGTGCAGGCGGCGCGCATTGCCTTTGGCGGCATGGCGGCGATTCCCAAGCGCGGGCGGCAATGCGAAGCGGCGCTGCTCGACAAGGAATGGAACGAGGCCAACGCCCAGGCCGCGGCGCAATGCCTTGATACAGACTTTCAGCCCATCGGTGACATGCGCGCCAGCGCCGCTTACCGCGCGCTGGCGGCACGCAACCTGCTGCAGCGTTTTTACCTCGAGACCGCCGGTGGCGATGTCATTACGCGTGTCAGCCAGGTGGGCACATGAACGCCGCCGACGGGGGCGCGCCGCCCATCCTCGGCGGGGTGGGTGCGGCGCTGCGCCACGACAGCGCCCATTTGCACGTCGCCGGCGCGGCGCCTTATGTCGATGACATCCTCGAGGCGCGCGGTACGCTGCATGCCGCCTTCGGCCTGTCGGAGCGCGCGCATGCGCGCATTGTCTCCGTCGATCTCGCGGCGGTGCGCGCCGCACCCGGCGTGGTCGCGGTGCTGCTCGCGGCCGATATCCCGGGCGAGAACAATTTCGGCCCCATCCTGCACGATGACCCCATCCTCGCGGGCGACAAGGTGCAGTATTTCGGCCAGCCGGTTTTTGTCGTCGCCGCGCACACGGTGGAGGCGGCGCGGCGCGCGGCGCGCCTCGCGCGCATAGTCTACGAAGACCTGCCCGCGCTGCTGACAATTGATGATGCGCTGGCAGCGCAGTCTTTTGTCATTCCCTCGGTGCGCCTTGCGCGCGGTGATGCCGCGGCCGCGCTGGCCGCCGCACCGCGGCGCGTGCAGGGGGAGTTTCGTTTCGGCGGCCAGGAACAGTTTTACCTTGAAGGCCAGATCGCCTACGCCATTCCAATCGAAGACGGCACGCTGCGCGTGCACAACTCGACGCAGCATCCGGGCGAGGTGCAACTCAAGGTGGCCGAGGCGCTGGGCCTGCCCGCAGCGAGCGTCACGGTCGAGTGCCGGCGCATGGGCGGCGGCTTTGGCGGCAAGGAAACGCAACCGGCGCTGTTCGCCTGTGCTGCAGCGCTGCTCGCGCGCCATACCGGGCGTCCGGTCAAGCTGCGCGCCGACCGCGACGATGACATCATGATCACCGGCAAGCGCCATGATTTCCTGGTGCGCTATGACGCGGGCTTTGACGCCAGCGGCCGCCTACTCGGACTGGAATTGATGCTCGCTTCGCGCTGCGGCTATTCGGCTGACCTCTCCGGGCCGGTCAACGATCGCGCGATGACCCACGCCGACAATTGTTACTTTCTCGAAAACGTCGCCATCACCTCGCACCGGCTGAAAACCCATACCCAGTCGGCCACGGCGTTTCGCGGCTTTGGCGGACCGCAGGGCATGATGGCCATCGAGTATGTGCTCGATGAAGTGGCGCGTGATCTCGCCATCGACCCGCTCGAGGTGCGCCGGCGCAATTTCTATGTGGAAGGCGGGCGCGACACCACCCATTACGGCATGCGGGTCGAGGACAACATTATCCATGAGCTGGTGGCCGAACTTGCCGGCGAGGCGAAGTACGCCGAACGGCGCGCCGCCCTTGCCGCCTGGAATGCCGCGAGCCCCGTTATCAAGCGCGGCATCGCGCTGACGCCGGTCAAGTTTGGCATTTCCTTTACCGCCACGCACATGAACCAGGCCGGCGCACTGCTGCAGCTGTATACCGACGGCACCGTGCTGCTCAACCACGGCGGCACCGAGATGGGCCAGGGGCTGTTCACCAAGGTGGCACAGGTGGTGGCCGAGGAGTTGCAGATCGATGTGGCCAAGGTGCGCGTCAGCGCTTCCGACACCAGCAAGGTGCCCAACGCCTCGGCCACGGCGGCCTCGAGCGGCGGCGACCTCAACGGCAAGGCGGCGCAGGCGGCGGCGCGCACGCTCAAGCAGCGCTTGAGCGCATTTGCCGCCACGCACTTCAAGGTCGCGCCGGCGGCGGTGCGCTTTGCCGGCAACCGCGTAAATATCGGTGAAAAGGAGATTACCTTTGCCGAGCTTGCGCGCCTCGCCTGGTTCGGACGCGTGTCGCTGTCGGCGACCGGGTTTTACCAGACGCCGAAAATTTCCTATAACCCGAAAACCCTGATGGGGCGGCCATTTTATTATTTTTCCTACGGCGCGGCGTTGGCAGAGGTGGCGATCGACACGCTTACCGGCGAGACGCGGCTGCTGCGCGCGGACATCCTGCAGGACGCCGGGCGTTCGCTCAACCCGGCCATAGACATCGGGCAGGTCGAGGGCGGTTTTGTCCAGGGCATGGGCTGGCTTACTAGCGAGGAATTGTGGTGGGATGACAAGGGCAGGCTGCGCACCCATGCGCCTTCGACTTACAAGATTCCGGTCGCCGGCGACGTGCCAGAGGCGTTCAATGTGCGCCTGTACGAGCGCGGCGAGAACGTCGAGGACAGTATTTTCCGTTCCAAGGCGGTGGGCGAACCGCCGTTGATGCTGGCGATCTCGGTGTTCCACGCCATTAAGGACGCCGTGGCGGCGGCGGCCGGTTACCGTGTCAGCCCGCGCCTGGATGCACCGGCCACGCCCGAGCGCGTGCTGTTTGCCGTGGCGGCGGCGCGCGCGGCCGGCAGCGACACCAAAGTGGCGAAGCAATGAGCCTCAATGCGACCTGGATGACGGCACTGCGCACGCAGGCCGAACCGGCGGTTTTGGTCACGCTGGCACGCGCCCAGGGTTCGGTGCCGCGCGAGGCAGGCGCAAAAATGCTGGTTACGCCGGAGCAACTATTCGACACCATAGGCGGCGGCCACCTGGAATTGCGTGCCACCGAGATCGCGCGCGCGATGCTGGCCGGTGCGCACGCCGCGCCGCTGGCGCACTACCGCTTTCCGCTCGGGCCCAGCCTGGGGCAGTGTTGTGGCGGTGTGGCCGAGCTCATGTTCGAGCACCTGCCCTGGCCGCGTCCGGCCTGGGTGGAAGAACTGGCCGCGCTGCTTGGCGCGGGCCGCGCCGCGGACCTGCATACGTCGTTTAAAGCCGGTGCGCCCAAAACCATTGCCGCTTCTTCGACCGGCCACAGCGTGTGCGAGTTGCGCCACGACGGCGCCGCACTGACTCTGGCCGAACGCATCACGCCCTGCGATTTTCGCATCATGCTGTTTGGCGCCGGCCACGTCGGCAGCGCGCTCGCCAACATTCTCGCCGCGCTGCCCTGCGAGCTGACCTGGCTGGACAGCCGCGAGGGGCAGTTTCCGCACATACTGCCCGGCAATGTACGCGCAGAAACAGACGATATGCTGGAAACCCGCGCCAGTCGGGCGTTTCCGGGCACTTACTATCTGGTGATGACGCACGACCACGCCCTCGACCAGGCCATCAGCGAGGCGATTCTGCGCCGCGGCGACTTCGCCTGGTTCGGGCTGATAGGCTCGGCGACCAAGCGCAGCCTGTTCGAGCGGCGGCTCGCTGCGCGCGGCATTGCGCAACAGGCACTCGACCGCATGACCTGCCCGATAGGCATCGCCGGCATTGGTGGCAAGGAACCGGGTGTGATCGCGGTGGCGGTGGCGGCGCAGTTGCTGGTGGCGCGCGAGGCGCGGCTCGCGTGCGCTCGATTGCCGCCTTTGGCCGCTACCTGATCAGCGGTCCTGCGCTCAAAGGCGCTGTGCCTGGTGTCTTGGCTCAGGCGAGAGCGGGCGTTTGCGGCAGCTGGCTCAGCAGGCCCCATTGCTCGTCCGCCTCGATCACCGAGACGGACAAATTGCTTCTCTTTTGGAACCAGTGGCAACGCTTCAAACTTGTCAGCTGGCAAAGTTGCTACCTGTTGAGCAAGCATTGAGGTTTTCTTTTCGATTCCAAGTTCGGCTAGGGTGGCTGGCCGGTTAGCCTCGCATGCCCAAAGCCACTACCCGGCTCGAACACGACTTGCTCGGCGATCGCAAGATCCCCGCCGGCGCCTACTGGGGCGTGGACACGCTGTGCGCAGCCGAGCATTTTCGTGCACGGCGCTTCGGAGAGAAACCGGTTGAGGTCTTACGTCTTGCGCGATAGGCCGAAAAACAGGCCCGACGAGTCCAAACGCGACTGCGGGCGGGCGCCGGCTACTTATTGAAGTTGATCTGTTGCACCGCCTTGAGTACGGCGGCACGCTCCTGTTCAAGCTGTCGGCGCGTGGCGGAACCATCGCGGTAATCGACCAGCATTCCGGCCTTCTCTATCGCCGCCGCCATCGCCGGATCCTTGACCGCCGAGGCGAGCGCATTCGACAGCGCGGCGATCACAGGCTGAGGCGTACCGACCGGCACGAAGAAGCCCATCCAGATGCCGAGGGTCGATGACCCCAGTCCGCGTTCCTCCAGCGTCGGCACGTTGGGTAGCGACGGCAGGCGCTTCGGTGCTTGGGTGGCGAGCGGCACGAGGTCGCCCGACTGGAACAGCGGTGCAAACGCGGAGTAAGCAGCCGACACCACCGACACGTGGCCCCCAAGGATTGCCGTCTTCGCCGGGCCAGAACCAGGGTACGGCACGTGCAGCAAGTCGATCCCTGCCGCCTGCTTGAACAGCTCCACCGAGAAATGCGACACCGACCCTACTCCTGCCGAGGCGTAACTCAGCTTGCCGGGATTCTTCCTGGCGTAGTCGATCAGTGCCTCAATGGTGTCGAGAGACAGGCCTTTCCTCACAGCGAGAACACCCACATCCGAGGCATACATGCCGATCGGCACGAAGTCGGTCATGGCGAACGGAAGGCCCGTCTCGATCGCCGTCTTGACGCTCAGCGTGGGGTTGCTACTGGCAAAGACCGTGTAGCCGTCGGGTTTGGACCGCGCAACCATCTCGGCAGCGATGCCACCGCCGGCGCCGGGCTTGTTGACGGGCACCAGCGGCACTCTGAGGAATGGAGCCATGTACTGCAGCGCGATACGCGGGGCGCCGTCGGTCGGTCCGCCAGGCGGAAGCGGGATGACGAACTCAATCTGGCGGGACGGGTACTCAGCCTGCCCAAACGCACGGCCGGCGGACGTGAGTGCTCCGTGGGCGGCGAGCAGCTGGAGAAAAGTGCGCTTTTGCATACAACCTCCATTTTCACAGTA
>CAMDRY010000144.1 GCA_945906975.1 Bordetella parapertussis
CACCGGCAGGCGGTTGTAGGGGTTCATGACCGCGATGTCTTCGGGCTTGTTGAACATGTCAACGTCGATGATCTGAAAGTCCATGCCCTTTTCGTAAAGGACAATGCGGCAGCGTTGCGAGAACGGGCAGGTGGTTCCGGAGTAAAGATTCATCATGATGATCTAACCTATAAACGTGCAAGACAAGAGGTCTGAAATCCAAGTGGTGAAGACAAAGGGAGCCGGGCTCCCTTGGCTGAAACAACCTTGCCGTCCGCGGGCGTGCATTCGCGCCGCAGACCGGGCAAAGTGAAGACGCCTAGTGCACGTCCTTCCAGAACTCGCGCTTGAGCAGCCAGGCGAGCACGAGCATGAAGCCGAGCACCATCAGGACGATGAAACCGACCTGCTTGCGCTGCAACTGGCCGGGCTCGCCCATCCAAACCAGGAAAGCGGTGAGGTCGCGCACGGTATGGTCGTATTGAAGCGCCGACTGCGAACCGGGAACGAGAACCTCGAACCTTGCCTTCTTCACCATGTTGCCATGACCGTCCTTGAGCGCTTCGCCACCGGCGGTCTTGACCACTTCTTCGCCGTAGCTCCTCTGGCCTTGCAGGGTCCAGAGCACGTGCGGCATGCCAACGTTGGGGAATACGGTGTTGTTCCAACCGGTGGGCCGGCTGTCATCGCGGTAAAAGCCGCGCAGGTAGGAGTAGATCCAGTCCGCGCCGCGCGCCCGCGCAATCACCGAAAGGTCGGGCGGTGCCGCGCCAAACCACTCCTTGGCGTCGCCTTTGGGCATGGCGATATTCATGTTCTCACCGACCTTCTCCGCGGTAAAGAGCAGGTTGTCCTTGATCTGCGCATCGGTGAGCCCGAGGTCGCGCAGGCGGTTGTAGCGCATCAGCGAAGCAGAATGGCAGTTGAGGCAGTTGTTGACGAAAGTGCGCGCCCCGCTTTGCAGGCTGACGAGGTCGGCGACATCGATGGGCGCCCGGTCGAGTTTGACGACCTCGATGGCGTTGACCGGCCCAGCGGTCGAGAACAATGCGAGTGCGGAGACGATGAGGAATTTTTTCATGTTCATTATCCCGTCACCCTTTCCGGCACCGGTTTGGTTGAGTCGATCTTGGTGTACCACGGCATCAACAGGAAGAAGAGGAAGTAGATGACGGTACAGATGCGTGCCACCAGCGTGGCGCGCTCTACATTGCCCAGCCAGGCGCCGGTTTGGCCCCAGACGTTGGTCGCCTCGGTGCCAAGGTAGCCCAGGATCAGGAACACCACGACAAAAATCGCCAGCGCCGACTTGCACAGCGGCCCCTTGTAGCGGATGGATTTGACCTTGCTGCGGTCAAGCCAGGGCAGCGCGAAGAAGATCATCGTCGCCGCCCCCATGGCGATCACGCCGGGGAACTGCGAGTCGAACAAGGGCGGCACCGCGCGCAGGATCGAGTAGTAGGGCGTGAAGTACCACACCGGCGCGATATGCAACGGCGTCTTCAGCGGGTCGGCCGGGACAAAGTTGTTGGCCTCAAGGAAGTAGCCGCCCATCTCGGGTGCGAAGAACAGGATCAGCGAGAAGACGATGAGAAAGACCACCGCGCCGAAGCTGTCCTTGACCGTGTAATACGGGTGGAAGGGGATGCCGTCGAGCGGAATGCCGTTGGCGTCCTTGTTGTCATTGATCTCGATGCCGTCGGGGTTGTTGGAACCCACTTCGTGCAGCGCGATGAGGTGGGCGGCAACAAGGCCCAGCAGCACCAGCGGCAGTGCGATGACATGGAAGGCAAAGAAACGGTTGAGCGTGGCGTCCGAGATGACGTAGTCACCGCGAATCCACAGCGACAGGTCGGGCCCGATGAAGGGCACCGCGGCAAACAGGTTGATGATCACCTGCGCGCCCCAGAAGGACATCTGGCCCCAGGGCAGCAGGTAGCCGAAAAAGGCCTCGCCCATCAGCACC
Source organism: Bordetella parapertussis (assembly GCA_945906975.1). The sequence goes on from CAMDRY010000144.1 coordinate 1,946, forward strand.
AGGTAAATCAGCATGCCGAAAATCCACAGCAGTTCGCGCGGCTTCTGGTATGAGCCGTACATCATGGCGCGGAACATGTGCAGGTACACCACCAGGAAGAACATTGATGCGCCGGTGGAGTGCATGTAGCGGATCAGCCAGCCCCAGGACACCTCGCGCATGATGTACTCGACCGAGGCGAAGGCCTGCGCCGCGTCGGGCTTGTAGTGCATGGTGAGGAAAATGCCGGTGACGATCTGGATGACGAGCACCAGCAGCGCAAAGCCGCCGAAGTAGTTCCAGAAATTGAAGTTCTTCGGTGCGTAGTATTCGGCGAGGTGGGTGTTCCAGTTGGCCATCAGCGGGAAACGCGCGTCGACCCAGGTCAAGAGGTCGGAGGCGGGCTTATTGAGCGCGCCCAGATCGGTGACAACGACCGGTTTTTTTTCAGTGGCTGCCATGAATCAGGCCCCCTTCGTATCTTCGCCGATCACAATCCGGGTGTCGGACAGGAAGGCGTATTTCGGAACTTCGAGGTTGATCGGCGCGGGTGCGCCCTTGTAGACACGGCCGGCGAAGTCAAACTTCGACCCGTGGCAGGGGCAGTAAAAGCCGCCGTTCCAGTCGGCGCCCATTTCGGCCTTGGCCTCGCCAGGCTTCAACTGAGGCGAGCAGCCAAGGTGGGTGCACACACCCACCAGCACGGCGTATTCGTCCTTGATGGCGCGAAACGCGTTCTTGGCGTACTCGGGCTGCTGCGGCACCTTGGATTGCGGGTCGGCGACGATGCCGTCACCCTTGGTGATGCTGTCGAGCATTTCCTTGGTGCGACGGATGATCCAGACCGGTTTGCCACGCCATTCGACCACTTGCATTTCGCCCGGGGCCAGCGCGCCGATATCGGCTTCGACCGGGGCGCCGAGGGCCTTGGCGCGCTCGGAGGGCAGCATCGTGGCGGCAAAAGGCAGGGCCGCCGCCACACCGCATGCACCACCCGCAGCCGCAGTGATGACGATCAGCCTGCGCCGACCGGGGTTCATTTCCGGAGGATTGCTCATGACAGGAAAAGCTCCAGTGAGAAGAATTCGGGGAAGAGCGCGATTATAGCGGACTGATCGTGTTTTCTCCAAATTTTAGAAGCTAAGCCACTGAAATGCAGGGGAAAAGAGCCAAATTTCCGCTTGCGCCCGGATGCCGGGGCAAAACACCACGAAATTTGCTCATGCACTGATTCAACAGCAGATTTCCCGCTACGGCCGCAAAAATCCGCCACCACCGCAAAAACAATAGGAAGATCGAGGACGGCGTGCAGCAAGCCGCGGCCCTCAGACCGGGTTGGGCACGTCGATGAAGCGGTGCTCGATACCAAAGCGTGCAGCGAGGTGGGCGCCAAGCGCCTGCACACCGAAGCGTTCCGTGGCGTGATGACCGGCGGCAATAAACGCGACGCCGCTCTCACGCGCCAGATGCACCTGCGGCTCGGAGATTTCGCCGGTGATGAAGGCGTCCACGCCGAGCGCGATCGCGTCCTCGAAATAGCCTTGCGCGCCGCCGGTGCACCAGGCGATGCGCGCAATGCGCTGCGCCGGATCGCCGATGACCGTGGGCGCCCGTCCTAGGCGCGACTCGATATGCGCGGCAAAGGCCGCCAGGGGCTGCGTCGCCGCAGTGCAGCCGTGTGCGACGATATTTTGCTCACCCGCCCTGCCCTTTTCAGTAAAGCCGAGCAAAGCGCCGAGTTGCGCGTTGTTGCCGTGTTCGGGATGCGCATCCAGCGGCAGGTGGTAAGCGAACAGGCTGATGTCATGTTGCAACAACAGGCCAATGCGGCGTCGGCGCGTGCCGGTGATGCGCCCGTCCTCGCTTTTCCAGAAGTAACCGTGGTGCACCAGCAGCGCATCGGCGCCCGCGCCGATCGCAGCTTCGATCAGCGCCTGGCTGGCGCTTACTCCGGTAACCAGGCGCGAAACCCCGGCGCGCCCTTCCACCTGCAGGCCGTTTGGGCAATAATCGCGAAAGCGCGGCACTTCGAGCAACTGATCGAGGTAGCGGGCCAGGTCATCACGTTGCATCATGCTTCACTATTCAGTCTCGTTCAGATACGGGCCATAGTCATGGTCGTCATGGCCGCCGTCGGTGCCATGGGTGCAATTATGCAATTGCTCGATTGTAGGATTGTACAATCGTACGATAGCGCTCAGCTTGCGCGGGTAACCGGACGCAGACTTAGGACAAGGGGCGGGCTGCAAACCGCCTCATCAGGGAGTTTCAACCGTCGTGCGCAAAATTTGGCTCATATTCAGTCAGGCCGCAACCATCAGCCTCGCCGCGCTGTTTGTGGTGACCACGCTGCGTCCCGAATGGCTTGGCCGGCAGGGTACGCCCGGCGCGCAGGTGATAGGTTTGAAAGAAGCGAACTCCCCCGAAACCACCCCCGGGCAGGGCGCGCCCGGACGCCTGACCTCTTATAACGACGCCGTGCGCAAGGCGGTGCCCGCAGTAGTGAATATTTTCACCTCCAAGGCGGTAAAGGCACGGCGCCACCCGTTTGCCAATGACCCGCTGTTCCGGCAGTTTTTCGGCGACCAGATGGAGCAGGAGCAACGCTCCACCGGCCTCGGCTCGGGCGTGATTGTCAGCAGCAAGGGCTACATCCTCACCAACCACCACGTCATCGAAGCGGCCGACGAAATCGAAGTGGCCACGGCTGACGGCAAAAAATTCAAGGCACGCGTGGTGGGCAGCGACCCGGACACCGATATCGCAGTGCTACAGGTGACGACCGAATCCCTGCCCGCGATCACCTTCGGCAACGATGGCGGGCTGCGCGCCGGCGATGTGGTGCTGGCCATCGGCAACCCATTCGGGGTCGGCCAGACGGTGACCATGGGCATTGTGTCGGCGGTGGGACGCAGCCACCTTGGCATCAACACCTTCGAGAATTTTATCCAGACCGACGCCGCAATCAACCCGGGAAACTCGGGCGGGGCGCTGATCGACAGCAATGGCAACCTGGTCGGCATCAACACCGCCATTTACTCACAATCGGGCGGATCCATGGGCATAGGCTTTGCGATACCGGCTTCGAGCGCACGGCAGGTGATGGAGAGCATCATCGAAACGGGCAGCGTGACGCGCGGCTGGATCGGCGTGGAGGCGCAGGAGATCACCCCGGAGTTGGCCGAATCGTTCAAATTGCCGGTGGTGTCAGGCACGCTAATCGCCGGTGTGATGCGCGGCGGCCCGGCCGACAAGGGCGGCGTCCGCCCGGGTGATGTACTGCTGCAGGTCGAGGGCAAAGCGGTGACCGACCCGCAAAGCATGCTCACCCTGGTGGCGGCACTGGTGCCGGGCAAGCTGGCCAAGCTGAAAATCCGCCGCGACACCAAGAACCTGGACGTGCAGGTCGAAGTGGGCAAGCGCCCCAACGCACAACGGCAAAAACCCCGTTAGTCCCCCGGGGGCTTACTTGCCCTGCTCGGCTGGCGCCGCGGCGTCGGGAGTCTCTGTGGAAGCCGTGGAAGTCGTGGAATCAGCGGGCTTGGCCGCATCCGGATCAGTGTCCGGCCGCTTGCCAATGAAGCGGCCCAGAATGATGCCCATTTCGTAAAGCAGGCACATCGGCACGGCCAGCAGCAATTGCGACAACACATCGGGCGGCGTCACCACCGCAGCCACGACAAAGGAGCCGACGATGACGTAAGGCCGCGCCTCGTTGAGCTGCTTGATATTCACCAGGCCCATGCGCACCAGGACCACCACAACGATGGGTATCTCGAAGGTCACACCGAAGGCGATGAACATGGTGATGACAAAGTTGAGGTATTGCTCGATGTCCGGCGCCGGGGTGATGCTCTTGGGGGCGAACTCGTTGATGAATGAAAAAATCTTGCCGAATACGAAAAAATAGCAAAACCCGACGCCGGCGAGAAACAGCACGGTACTCGCCACAATGACCGGCATGGCGAAACGTTTTTCATGCTGATAGAGGCCGGGCGCGACAAAAGCCCACGCCTGGTAGAGCACGAAGGGCAGCGCGACCATGAACGCGACCATCATGGTGACCTTGACCGGGATGAGAAAGGGCGTGACCACGCCGGTGGCGATCATCTTGGTGCCCTCGGGCAGCGCCTTCATCAGCGGCATGGCCAGCGCATCGTAGATGGCCGAGGAGCCGGGCCAGAAAAACAGCACGACAAAGACCACTGCCACGGCGAGCAGCGCGCGCAGCAGGCGGTCACGCAACTCCACGAGGTGGGAGATAAAGGTGTCCTGGACGCTCACGCGCTTCCAGTCTTGGTAGTGCCGGCCGGGGTTGCCTGCGGGTCGCCGGACACAGCGGGTGGGACCGGCATCGCGGGTGCGGCTTCGGGCACCGGGGTGGTAAAGACCGAATCAAAGGGCTCGGCGGCGGGTACCGCAATATCGACCGCGGGCGCCTGCATCGAGGGGATGGCCTCGGCGCTGGCCAAAATGGCCGCATCGAGGCTTGCATTGGTGCCGGTCGGATCGCCCAGGGTGTTGCTAACGGGCTTACCGGCATCGGCGACCGCCTCGGATAGGGGTGCGGCGATACTCTGGTTGAGATCCTGCTCGGCGGCACTCACCTGGGTTGCAATGGAACTTTCAACCTCCTTGGCCGCATCCTGGAACTGCGTCTGGATTTTGCGCAGTTCGTCGAGTTCCATTTCGCGGTTGATGTCCGCCTTGACGTCGTTGACGTAGCGCTGCAGGCGACCGACCAACAGGCCGACCGTACGGGCGACCTTGGGCAGCCGCTCGGGGCCGATCACGACCAGCGCGACGACACCGATGACAACTAGTTCGGAGAATCCGACATCAAACATGGTTGAGGGGACTTGGAAAGATAAGTCTGCTAAGACTGAAAAAACAAACCGCGCAGGGGCGCGCGGTTTGCGGGGAACAGAGCGACGCCTGGCCGGCGCGTCAGGCTTTGCTCTCGGTCTTTTTCTGCACTTCCACGTCTATCGTGTGACCGGTGACCTGCGCATCCGCAGGCTTGTCCGCCGCACCCGATTCCTTCATGCCGTCCTTGAAACCTTTCACTGCGCCGCCAAGGTCGGATCCCATGTTGCGCAGCTTCTTGGTGCCGAACACCAACATCACGATGACAAGGACGATCAGCCAGTGCCATATGCTGAAAGAACCCATTGTTGCCTCCGTTACTCCGTTACGTTTATTGGGTATTCGAATCAGGGCGTGCCGGCATCAGCCGTACGCACCCGCTCGCTATTTGTTTCTAACCAGCATCGGGCCCAAAATTTCGGGGCCGCCGATGACATGCATGTGCACATGATACACCTCCTGCCGCCCCACGCGCCCGGTGTTGATGATGGTGCGAAAGCCTTCGCCGGCACCCTGCTCGCGCGCGAGGCGTCCCGCCACCGTCAGCATCTTGCCCATGGCGTCGCGGTGCGCAGGGCCGGCCTCGTACAGGCTGGCGACGTGCGTTTTCGGGATGATGAGAAAATGCACCGGCGCAACCGGGTGCAGGTCGTGGAAGGCGAGCACCTCCTCGTCCTCATAGACTTTTTTTGACGGAATTTCACCCCTGACGATCTTGCAGAACACGCAGTCCGGGTCGTGCGCGCCGGTTGACATCAGTGCTTCTCCGATTCGCTGCGGGCATTGTCCTTGCGCGCGGCTTTTTCGTCTATGCCGGAAATACCCTCGCGGCGGCGCAACTCCATCAGCACAACGGAGGGCTTGAGACCGTAG
>CAMDRY010000145.1 GCA_945906975.1 Bordetella parapertussis
CCTCAAGAGTTCCGATGTTTCCCGAGGCGCCCGCCCGATTATCAACAACGACGCCTTGTTTCCATTCCTGCTCCAGACCCTTGCCCACCACCCGTGCGAACACGTCGGCGCCACCACCGGCTCCGTAGGGAACAATAATCTTGACGGGCCTTTCCGGAAAAGACTGGGCATGAAGTAGGGGGCTGAACAGCAGGGCACCAGACATAGCAATACCCAACAGATTCGGAACTGATTTTGACCACGAGTGAATTGACAGGGCTGACATAGCTACCTTTTGGGTTTAACGGTTAGCGGAAAGCAGACTTCGAAATCGGAAGGGCTCCGTGGCGATTTTCTGCCGGGGCAAGGGGCTCAACCCAGCAGCGCAGTGATGGAACTGTCCGGGCTGCACAGTCCGTCCAGCAGGGTGTAATGATTAGCCTCTGCAATTTCAATCGCGCGTGTGCGCAGACCCAAGCCATTCCAGATGTTGGCCTGCAGCACGTTCTGGCGGCGAAATTCAGGCAGTTCTTTTTCCCCGGCTATACAGATCAGTTCGAAGTCGCCAGCGGGCGAACTCAACGCGGGACTCAACTGCCTCGCTTCGTGCAAGTCTAGGCGGAGATCGGCATTGAGTTGTGCGGCCCCAACGAGCGGCCGCAGGTCGTGTAGCCCGCTGTACGACACCACACGGTCAATGCGATGCATGACTGCCTGGTCAAGCCCACTCAAATCTGATCCGAGCCAGGTGGCCAGATGTCCGCCAGCGGAGTGTCCGCTCACCGCTAGGCGGTCCTCTGGCAATGCGGCTGCGATGTACTCCACGGCGCGTTTGATCGATTGGCAAATCTGACGTATGCTCACCTGCGGGCACAGTGGTTACTCAACAAAAGCGACGCGCCAACCAGCGGACAGTGGACCTTTTGCGAAATGCCAATGGGACTCTTTGGTCGATGCGCGCCAATACCCCCCGTGGATGAAGACCAGCGTGCCTTTTGGCTTGCTTTCGGTGTGAAAGATATCAAGACGCTCTCGATGCGAAGGGCCGAAAGCAATATCGCGATCCAGACCGAATTTGAAGCTCGCTCCAAACGCGGCCGCAGCTTCGGCCGACTTGGCCAGCCACTGATGGACCTCTGGAATCGCCATGCGGTTGGAGTACGCCGCCTCCCAATCGGAGATCGCGGGAAAAGTCAGGTCCGAAACGATAGCGCCGGTAATTACTCCAGAAGTCACGGCACACTCCCGACGCTCGGGGCATCAAAGGTTTGATATCCCCCATGACCCTGCAGTGCCTCTTCGCGGTACAGGTCAAGCGAATGCATCACCGGCAGGCCGTTGAGACAAAAATAGGCACGCATCCGCAGCGTCTGACAGGTTGACGTGCCCATGGAGCCACATTAGGGAACGCGGAAGATATCCCACCCCAGTCCGGGCGCTTGCAATTGACAACCGAACAGCCCAGACCCTGAGCAACGGCACCCTTCCTTCCATCGTTGACATCAGATGGCCAAGTTCGAGAAGAGACAGGAAAATCAATCCGCACTTATTTCACTCCCCGTGCCGGTCTTGGTCGTTTTGCGCTCGTTTAGCGCGTCTGAGCATCACCACGAGCCCATCCTGCACGCAATCCGGACTGATTACAACGCCACTGCAATCAAAACGAAGCCCGTACTGAGCAGCAAGGGCCGGGTGTGCGGCGTGAGGCGATTTCCGCGACCCGGTGGCAGGTCATGGCAATAGGCTCCAAAACCTCGCCAGTCGGCTTTTAAGGCGATGCATTCAGGGTACAAGGATCACGCGGCAAAAGTTACACTTATCACACTGCTCACGCCGGATGTACCGGCGCCGCGCAACCTGGTTCACGCACGCACACTCTCGCAAAGGCATCCCTCATGGCGCTAAGCTGGCTTTCGGTATTGCAAAACGTTCCCTGGAAAGAAGTCATGAGCAACGCGCCCGCCGTTGCCGACGGCGCGAAAAAACTGTGGACGACCATCGCCAAGAAAATGCCGCCCGCCGCGCCAAGTACAGCCCCCACGCCGGATGCGCCGGCCGACGCACCCTTTGCCGGCGAAATCGCCGAACTACAGGCGCACATCGGCGCGCTCGAGGCCGCCACCGCGACCCTGCACGAACAGTTGCTCGCCACCTCCGGCGTGATCAAGACCCTCGCCGAACAGAACACCCAGTTAATCGCCCGCATAGAAGCCACCCGCCGCCGCGTGCTGTGGCTCACCGTCGTCACGGGCGCAAGCGCGCTCATCGCCGCTTCAAGCCTGCTACTGAACCTGCTGCACTAAGCCGCAACCTAAACCGCAACCCAGGCCACAACATCCGGCCCCGGCACGTGGCAGAGCACCAGTCGCCGCCGCCGCGTGTTACGCCCCAAACCGCAGTCACCTGCCCCACCCTGCCGCAGCTTGGCCTGGCATTGCCTGGCACGAGAATCAATACAAAAATCCCAAAATTGAGAAAACATGTTTATTTTGGGACAACGCACACCTATAATGCATTTTCTAGACTAGATAATCTGGGGCGGAGGCCCGAAAACTATGTCCAATCACGATAATGCGAGCTGCGCGGTCGTCGTCGACAGCCCCGGCTCCGGCCATTCCCCCGCCGAATGTCCGGCCGAAGAAAGTCTTTGCCCAATACTCTCCCACGAATGGGTCAACGACGAATACAAGCATATGGTCGTCAAGGCCACACCCAAGGCGCTGGCGGCACAACCAGGACAGTTTTTCCATTTGCTCTGCCCGTCGCCCGACGAGGGAGAGCTCTGGTTTCGCCGTCCTCAAAGCCTCTATCGCGTTGACCGATCAAAAGGACACATCGAGTTTCTTTACAAGGTAGTCGGCCGCGGCACCAAGGGCATGGCCGGAATGAAACCGGGGGAAAGCCTCAATATGCTCGGGCCCCTGGGCATCGGCTTCAAGCTGGATCCCGGCTGGAAAAACATCGTCGTGCTTGGTCGCGGGGTCGGGCTGGCGACGATGGCCCCCATCTCGCAGACCGCCAGCGAGGCCGGCGTGCGGGTGACCGCAATCCTCAGCGCGCGCAGCGACGAACTGGCACTGGCTGCGGACTTGTTCGAACAATCCGGCACTGTCATCAAGGTGCTTGACACCGATGGCAGCAGCTCGGTCGAGAATGTCGAGGCGATTCTTGCCCGGCTGATCGCCGAAAAGAAGGCCGATGCATTTTTCACCTGCGGTTCAAACCGGCATTTGCAGTTGATGAAACGCCTGGGCAAGCAACACGGCATCCCCGGCCAGGCTGCGATTGAACAGATCATGGCGTGCGGGCTCGGGCCTTGTTATATCTGCGTGCGGACATTTGAAGTCAACGGAAAAAAAGAAATGCGTCGCGTATGTGTCGAGGGGCCGGTTTTTGATCTGCAGGAGTGCATGGGATGGTAAATCTCAAGGTTAATGTCGGCGGCGTCGACCTGCCGAACCCAATCATGCCGGCGTCCGGCACTTTCTCAACTGAATTTTCGAAGGTGATCGACCTGAACCGGCTCGGGGCCCTCGTGGCCAAGACCGTGTCGCGCAATTACCGGCAGGGCAACCCGCCACCGCGCGTTTCCGAAATTGAAGCCGGCATGATCAATTCCATCGGCCTGCCGACCAAGGGGTTGAAGTATTTTCAGGATGTCCAGGTGGGCGAATACAAACGCTTTACCCCCCCCCTTGTGTGCAGCATTTCTGCCGAAACCGTGGAGGACTTTGCCGACATGGCGCGGGATGTGAGCATCGAGGGCGTTGACGCCATCGAAATCAACATCTCCTGCCCCACCCGCAAGCCCGGCGGCGGCAATTTCGCGCTCAATGAAGAACACACCTACAAAGTGGTGAAACTTTGCCGGGCCGCAACGAGCAAACCCTTGTGGGCCAAACTATCGCCCAATGCGGGTGAAATCACCGCCGTAGCCGAAGCGGCGGAGCGGGCCGGGGCGGACGCGCTGACCGTCTCAAATACCATGCTCGGCCTGAAAATCAATATCGAAACGCGCCTCTCCATGATCGGCAACGGCTACGGCGGCATTTCCGGACCCGGTATGAAGCCGATCATCCTGCGCATGGTCAATGAATGCTCAAAAGCGGTGAAAATTCCCATCATTGGCTGCGGTGGCATCATGAAAGTGGACGATGTGGTTGAATACATGCTCGCCGGCGCGGCAGCGGTGCAAGTGGGCTACCTCAGCTTCCGCAATCCCACCGGCATGATTGCGCTGATCGAGGGGCTGGAAAAATGGTGCGAAGCCCACGGCATCCACAATGTGTCCGAACTGACCGGCGCCATGTTGGACCATCCGCCACGTGATACCTACGAAGCGGGCATGCGCGGAATCAGCTAGGGGCCTAAAAGGCGGGGGCGCGTCCCCCGCCTGCGCGGATAAAACACATAATATCGTTCCAAGGATAGGGAGGCGACAATGACCGAACGCATCACGATACGAAAGCCGGACGACTGGCATCTCCATGTTCGGGACGATGCGATGCTCAGGGCCTCCCTGCCCTATACCGCGCGTTACTTTGGCCGAGCCATCATCATGCCAAACCTGCTGCCGCCGGTGGCCACAGTCAAGGCGGCGGTCGCCTACCGCGAACGCATCATGCAGGCGCGACCGCCAGGTTCGACGTTTCTACCGCTGATGACCTGCTACCTGACCGACGACACCGACCCGGATGAAGTCGAACGCGGGTTCCGCAGCGGCGTGTTCACCGCCTGCAAGCTCTATCCGGCCAACATCACCACCAATTCGGCCGCCGGCGTGAGTGACTTCAACAGACTTAGGCGTGTGCTCGAACGGCTGGAAAAAATCGGCATGCCCTTCCTGGTGCACGGCGAAGAAATCGACCCGACCGTGGACGTGTTTGATCGCGAGACGGTGTTCATAGAACGCCGCCTGATTCCCTGGATAAAGGATTTCCCGGGCCTCAAGGTCGTGCTCGAGCACGTATCGTCAAAAATCGGCGTGGATTTCGTGCGTAGCGCTGCGCCGCAGGTCGGGGCGACCATAACCCCCTACCACCTCGCGCTGAACCGCACCGACTGGCTCGGCTGGGGTCTGCGGCCATACATGTATTGCGCGCCCTGCATCAAGACAGAAAGCGACCGGCTCGCACTCGTCGACGCTGCGACTTCAGGTGATGCGTGCTTTTTCCTCGGCACCGATTCGGCGCCGCATTCGGTCAAGAAAAAACTAAGCATCGTCGGTGCAGCCGGGTTGTTTAACTCCCCGGTGGCGATAGAAAGTTACACGCGCATTTTCGCCAAGGCCGGCGCGCTATCGCGACTGGAAGCATTTGCCTCGCTCAACGGGCCGCGCCACTATGGCCTGGAACCGAACACCGAAACCATCACTCTGGAAGCGTCCAACTGGACGGCCCCGGAGGAGATTTTGGTGGAGGGTCCGGAAGAGCGCGCCCTCGTTTACCGCGGTGGCGAAACCATTGATTGGCGGGTGGTATCCGCTTAAACGCACGCCAAATGGCGGCACATCGCCAGGAGCGGTATGGAATTCGATAATGAACTGGACGTGCCCTTGCCTGTCGGGGAGACCTGGCGGGTGCTGCTCGACATCGAGCGTATCGCCACCTGCCTGCCAGGCGCCGAACTGACTGAAGTCATCGACGATAAAACCTACGCGGGCAAAGTCGCGGTACGGCTTGGCCCGATTGCCTTGTCGCTGGTCGGGCAGGCCACGTTCGAATCGATTGATCATGCGGCATACAGCGCCCGCGTCAGGGCAACCGGCAAGGATCCCAAGGGGCGTGGCGGCACCGACTCGGTAATAGATTTCCATCTGGAACCCACAGCCACAGGCACCAAAGTGCTGATTCACACCAATGTCGCCTTATCGGGCACGGTCGCGCAATACGGACGCGGCTCCGGTGTCATCCAGACCTTCGCCTCGCAGTTGATCGGGCAGTTCGGCCAGGCACTCCGGGCACAGCTCGCACAGACTCAAGCAGCGGCAGCATCCGGGGGGGTACAGACAGAAACCACGGAAGCCAAACCCAGCAAAGTCAAGCCGATCTCCGGTCTCTCGCTGATCATCAAGACCTTGTGGCTTTGGCTCACGCGCAAATTTCGGCGATGAAACCGGCCAAGTTCGTCCACCACACGCCCTCAACCATCGCACAGGCCATCGCCTTGCTGGCAGAGTTGGCCCCGCAGGACGGGCGCATTCTGGCCGGCGGGCAAAGCCTGGTGCCGGCCATGGCGCTGCGCCTGGCGCAGCCGGCGCACTTGATCGACATCAACGGCGTGGCCGGCCTCGATCGCCTGGCCGTGGATGGTAACGCGCTATCGATAGGCGCCTGCGTGCGTCATGCCGCGTTTCAACGCCCCCCGGTTCAGGGACCACTCGGCGCATTGCTGGCAACCGTGGTGCGCCACATCGCGCACTATCCGATCCGGACACGCGGCACATTTTGCGGCAGCCTCGCCAATGCCGATCCGGCCTCCGAATGGTGCTTAGTCGCCGCAACACTTGATGCAGAATTAGTGGCAGGCAGCACTCGCGGCATGCGCCACATTCCCGCGCGCGACTATTTTCAAGGTGTAATGTCCACCGCCCTGGAAGCGGACGAATTGCTGGCGGAAGTCCGCCTTGCGCTGCCGGCCGTCGGTACTCGCACCGGCTTTTATGAATTCAATCGCCGAGCCGGAGATTTCGCGCTGGCGATGGCGCTGGTGCTTTATCGCGTTGAGGGCGGGGTCATCGTCGATGCCCATGTCGGCGTCGGTGGCGTCGAAGCCCATCCGCGACGCATCAGCGCCGCAGAAAAGGCGCTGAACGGTCGCGCAGAATCCGCCGAGACATTCGCCGCAGCGGCCGATGCGGTGGCCGACGCCGTACTACCTATCGAAGAGCAGCCGGAAGCCGCGGCTTACAAACGCGGCCTTGCCGCCACGGTCACGCGCCGCGCTTTGGAGAGCGCCGCCCAAAACCGGCACGAAAATACCGGGGCGGTGCAGTAATGAACGATAAAACTGCGCTTACTCTGACCGTCAACGGCCGCCCCTACGAGGTCAGCGTCGAACCACGGCTGACGCTGGCCGATGTGCTGCGCGATCACTGCGGCCTTACCGGGACAAATTCAGGCTGCGAACACGGCGTGTGCGGATCCTGCACCGTACTTGTCGATGACACCCCCGTTCGCGCCTGCCTGATGTTCGCGGTTCAGGCGCGGGGGCGCCGGGTCCGAACCGTCGAGGGACTGGCCACCGGCGATCAGCTGCACCCGCTGCAGCAGGCCTTCATCGAACACCACGCCCTGCAGTGCGGCTTTTGCACGCCCGGGTTTTTGATGCTCGCGACAGGCGTGCTTGAGGCTGATCCGCACATCAGCGATGAGGACCTGCTGGACACCCTGTCATCCAACCTTTGCCGCTGCACCGGTTACCAGAATATCGTCAAGGCGGTACGCGCGGCAGCCGCGCAAATGCGCACACTGCGCATGCCAGCTGGAACGCCGCCTTGAACATGCCGCACACACCGCCGCTTATCGAGGCTACGGTCATTGGACGATCGGTAACCCGGCTCGAGGATCTGCCGCTGGTCACCGGGCAGGCGCGCTTTGCCGCCGGCGTGTCCTTCCCGCGGCA
>CAMDRY010000146.1 GCA_945906975.1 Bordetella parapertussis
CGACTGCACCAACGTCTGGCGCATCGGCATGGCAGACCCGAAGAGTGCGGTGGCCGGGGAGTGGAAGCGCATGCTGCCGATGATCGTGGTCGGCACCACCATTGGTATGACGCTGCTGATCAACCTGCCGCGAGAAGCGGCAATGATCGCCCTGGGCGGTTTTGTGCTCGCGGTTGCCATCTCCAACCTCACCAGCGGCGCCGCGGTGAAAACGGTCGGGCAGCGCTGGGCGTTCGGGGCAGGTTTCGCCGGCGGCATCACCAGCACCTTGTTCGGTGCCGGTGGGCCGCCTTATGCGATCTACCTGTCGCACCGGGCCTTGAGCAAGGAGGCGTATCGCGCCACGCTCGGCATTTGCACCAATTTCAGCATCACCCTGCGCGTGGTGGTGTTCATCATTGCCGCATGCTGATGACGCTCAAGCCCTGGCTCTGGGCGTTGGCGGTACTGCCGGCGTCGGCGGCCAGCATGTGGGTGGCGGGGCTGGCGTCCAGCCGTTTCTCACGCGACGGGCTGATCCGCGCCTTCTGCGCCAATCCGGCGCACTTTCAATCGGCCGACGGCTATGCCTTCGGCGCGGACAAAGTGATCGAACTCGACCGCCTCAATCCGCAGGTGGGGGCACGCGTCGCGCGCGCCTTCGACCGCTGGAAAAAATTCGACGAAACAAGGCAGGGCCATGCGCGCGCCGCGCTGGAGCGCATACGGGACGCCAGCGGGCTGTCGCGCGACGTGGGCGAGATTGTGCAGCGGGGGCTGGCGTAAATCGGCGGGGGCTAAGCGTCCATCACGTCAATCCGCGACAGCACGCTCGGCTGTCCGGTGATCAGCCGGTGCAGGCCAGCTCTAAGGGCACGTTCACAAGGCACTCAGCCCGGTTGGGTCGCACGATCATGAAGTCAGCGAGCATGCATCCCACATCCGGTTTCCAGGCGGAGTCATGCAGGTCAATGTTGTTCCCGAAGGCCATGCCCTCCTCCAGAATCAGGTCACCGATGCCCGTGCCGTTGGCGTTCGGACGTCCGAAGCCGGGCGGATACACCGCTGACGCAAATTCCGGCGAGGCCGTGCCCATGGCGTGGTAGCCCAGCTCCACGTAGTCGATGCCGGCGCGATCCGCCGGCGCGCGGATGATCTCCCAGGCTTCGCGAAAGGTTCTGCCGGCGGCAAACGCTGTCTTGCTGGCCTCCAGGCACTCCACCGCCACATCCCAGATTCGTCGAAGCTCCTTGGGCGCCTCTTTGCCGACATAGACCGTGTATTCGGTGTGGCATCGATATCCGCCGTACTTAGTATGGAACTCAGAGATGACGATGTCGCCCAATGCCAGCGGACGCTGCGTGGGCGTGATGGGTTGTTCGCTGCCGTGCAAGAGGTGCCACAACTCATTGCGGGGATGTTCTACCGGCCCTGATGAGAAAAGATTGAACACATTAGGTTCGCCGCCTGAGGCAATCTGCGTGCGGATCATGTCGGCATAGACCTCGGCCTCGGTGCGCCCGGGCCGAGAGGCTTCGATCATGGTGTCAACCACCTTTCTGGCGATGCGCCCCGCGCCGCGCAACATTTCGATCTCTTCCTCGCTTTTGACCAGGCGCAGATAACTCATCATCGGCGTCACATCAATCAGCGTGGCGTTGGGCAGTTCGCGTTCCATGGTGGTGATGTCGGCATGCAGGTAGGAGGACAACTGGATGGAATTGCTGAAACCCACCAGGCCGATGCGCGCCGAATCCAGGCCGCGTCGGCGCAACTCGTCGGCGATCCCCCTGGGACCGACACGGTCCCTGAAGTCATCCACCCACTCCTGAATGGAAAGATACGGCGACGTCGGCCGGTTCATGTGTTGAACCGCATGCCAGATGATGGGTTTTCCCTCCAGCGGGAAAAAAGCATCCGCCCCGATCTGCGCATCGACCTGGAACATGTAGCGCATATTCGCCATGCCCATACCCCAGTAAATGTCATTGCCAAAAAACACCAGGGCTTCATATCCGGCAAGGCGCATGTACTTGCGCATCTGATCCCAGCGGCGATTGCGCTCCTTAAGCGACATCTGCGGAACGTATTTCAGCAGCTCTTTGGTGGCAGTGGCACCAGCGGGGAGCGGAAATTTGGTGGGCTTGTAGGGCGGTAAGGTGGACATGCTTTACTCCTGCTTGTTCAAATTATGAATTGCGAATTAGGAATTGCGAATTACGGAGGGCTAACTTCCTAGGCGGCCGCCTGATTGACCGACTTGATGTCGTACGAGGCTACCTGCTTGTAGCCGTCATTGATCTTTTTTAGCTCTTCGACGGTGATGAAATCTTCGAGACGCTCGAATTTTTTACCGCCGGTGAGTCGCTCCACTGTGTCGATCACCAGATCGGGCGGGGTGTTCCGGCTCGCCATGACGATGCGATTGACGGTATCGATGCGTTCCATCTCGTATCCCTTCAAAGCGTCAACCGGGTCGCCTCCCTTTGCGAGAATCTTCGAGAGAGCCACCGCGTCGAGAATGGCCTGCGCTCCGCCATTGCCCCCTCGTGGGTACATCGGATGCGCTGCGTCGCCAAGCAGCGTGGCGCGGCCGAAACTCCATTGCGTTACCGGATCACGATCGACCATCGGATATTCGAGAATGAACTCCGAGTCCCGGATCAATGCTGCGCAATCGATCCAGTCGAAGCGCCAGCTCTCGAATATCGGATAGAAATCCTCCAACCGCCCCGGAATGCTCCAGTCCACCATGTCGCCGGTTTTGGTGCGCACCTCAGCCGCCCAGTTGATGAGCTGGCGCCCCTGGTCGTCGAGTTTGTTGCGAATGGGATAGATAACAAGCTTACCCGTGGTCTCGATGCCCCCGACCCTCACTGTGCTCGAGCCGGTGAGAAACGGTTTCATCCAGGTGGAACCGCGCCAGATATTTATGCCGTGAAACACCGGCCCGCCCTCATCGGGGTAAAACTGTTTGCGCACCACGGAATGAATGCCGTCGCACGCGATGAGCAGGTCACCCTTGACCTTGCGCGTGCCAGCCCCCTTACCTTCGCGAAAGCTGGCGGTCACGCTGTTTGCGTCCTGCGTGATACTGGTGCATCGATGCGCCATGGTCACCGCATCGGGTCCCAGCCTTTCAATGACGGCATCAAGCAATATCTGGTGCAGGTCAGCACGATGGCAGGCGATATGCGGAAACTTGTAACCTGCAGCGATGCCCGCCGGCTCGGAATAGATGAGTTGGCCGTTGTGGGTGTAGAAAGAATGGTCCTTGGCAGGCACCGCGATATCGGCCAGCTTTTTATCGAGCCCAAGCCGCGACAATTCCCTCACCGCGTGCGGCCGCATGCTGATACCCACACCTATGGGAGCGAACTCGGTCGCCCCTTCGAACAGGCGAATACGCGCCTTCACGCCCGCCGCATGCAACTCGAGCGCAGTGGCAAGACCGCCAATGCCCGCGCCGACAATCAGTATCTCCATGTTTCCTCACTCTCCCCACTTTGCCACTCAGTCGCCATTTGAAAAAACCGTCACATGCTTACCTTGGCTCCGATCATCTGGCGACCCAATTTTTTGATTGAATGGATTCGCATTTATTCGGACACGACATTACATTACAGTAATTGGAGAAAATTCGTTTCGCTTGTCGGCCGCCTTGCAGCAGAACAACACCGAGTCGATTTATAGTCCCCGCAATCAACGCCAATCGAGTTCGTCAAAAAGGAAGACCCATGAATTTCTCGCGCCTGTCTCCAGTCCTGCTGCTTTGTTCGGCGTTGATACCCGGTGTTGCCATAGCGCAGAATTTTCCCAGCAAAGAAATCACCTTCATGATCGGTTCTGCGGCCGGCTCAGCGCCAGACCTGATCGCGCGGCTGGTGAAACCTGCGCTTGAACAAATATTGAAACAAACGATCATCGTAGAGAACCGCGTTGGGGCCAATGGTTTGATCGCAGTGCAGGCGGTGTCCAAAGCCAACCCGGACGGACACACGTTGCTTGCCGCGCCCGCGGGGACCTTTACCGTCAACCCGACCCTCTATGCCAAGACCGGCGGCGGCACGGTGGTGGAACTGGAAGGCGTGGCACCCCTTGCAGCGGTGGGTTTGACCCTTGCTGTGCGACCCAACCTGGGCGCCACGACCTGCCCCGAACTGATCGCGCTGCTGCGCAAGAACCCCGGCAAGTACAGCCTGGCCAGTTCCGCACAGGGCAGCTTCACTCATCTTTCCGCGGAAATGCTCAAAGACAAGGCCAAGGTCGATTTCCTCATCGTGCCATTTTCCGGTGCGCCGGCCGGCGCGGCGGCTGTCATCGGCGGGCACTCGGATTTCATCATCGAATCCACCGCCACACACTCTCACATTGCCGTCGGTCGCCTGCTCGCCCTCGCGACCACCAGCGCCACCCGAAATCCGCTAGCGCCGAACCTGATGACTTTTCGCGAATGCGGTGTTCCGAATTACGATCTTTCCGGCTGGATAGGCATCGGTGCACCCAAAGGCACGCCTGCGGCGGTCATCCAGCAGCTCAACCGGGCCATTGCAACAGCGGTGGAAGATCCCAGCAGCGTCGAAAAACTGAAGGCCATACTGTGGAGCCCGCTGACCGCCACCCCCGACCAGTTTCAACGCCAGATAGTGAGGGAACGCGAAGAAATGAGGCAGATCATCCAGCAGATCAAACTCAGCATCAATTAATTAACTGATAGTCAAATCGAACCCGAGCTGAACGTATGGCGGCAGCTAAATTTCTCCAATGGGCCATGTTTTAGACTTTTGAAAAGCATACATCATCGGTTATGTTCAAATCCTGTGTTTGCCGATGCCCGATCCCGGGCTTACTGGGTAAGCATGATGCAGCCGGTTGTCCTGTTGCGGTGTGCGCTGCAACGGCTCGGCGCGCTCGCACAACAGGATATGGTGGTGAGGCCCGGCGTCAAAGCAGGACATGCGCGATTTTCCCAACCGACCTTTGCGCTCAATACCGAGCAATTCACCGTAGAATTTCTCGGCTCCCTCGAGATCGTTGACCGGAATGGACCAGTGCGTAACGTCTTCGATTTTCAGGCGCGACATGGGAGATGTCCTTGAGGCCGATGATAGCGGATCGCACCGCGGCCGGACCAACTGAAGGTGATCGAAGCCGCGGGTATCAAACCTGATTAGGCGCCAGGCAGTACCCTGCGAAGCCCTCCTTTTCGAAGCAAGGTAAACCATGCCAAATCTGACCATCAACTTTGCCTGCGAGATCTACGACCGGGTAATGCCGCTGTACTCGGGGGAAGTAAAGCCCGAGGGCATCGATCTCAACTTCATCGCCCTCGGCCGGGCTCGCCACATTTTCGACCGCATGGCTGGCAAGCTTGAATTCGAGGCCTCCGAGCTGTCGGCCTCGGAATACATCAGCCGCGTCGCGGCGGATCAATGTCCCTTTGTTGCCCTGCCTGTGTTTCCGTCGCGCATGTTCAGGCACAGTTTCATTGCCGTCAGCCGCAAGGCAGGAATCCGGGAACCCAAGGACCTGGAAGGCAAACGGGTCGGTGTCGCGCTCTACACCATGACCGCCGCGGTCTGGATACGCGGGCATCTGCAGCACGATTTCGGCGTGGACCTGAAATCGATTCGCTGGGTGCAGGGCGCGGTAAACAGTTCGGGTTCGCACGGCACGCCTGCGGTCATGCCGCTGGTCGCCGATGTGCCGATCGAAGTCAACGCGAGCGGCAAGTCGCTGAGCCAGCTTCTGGACGAGGGCGAGATCGACGCGGTGATGGGCACCAATATGCCTGAATGCCTGGCGCACAACCCGGACATCCAGCGCCTGTTCCCGAATTTTCGCCAAGTGGAGACGGATTATTATGAGCGCGCGCGGATTTTTCCGATCATGCATGTCGTGGTCATTCGCCGCGATGTTTACGAATCGCATCCTTTTGTCGCGGAAAGTCTGTACACAGCCTTGTGCCAGTCGAAGAGGGTGGCCATCAACCGGATGCGTTCCCTCGGTTCGCTGCGCTATATGCTGCCGTGGATGATCGACGAGGTCGAGGAAATGGACCGGGTATTCGGCGGCGACCCGTGGGCCTACGGCCTTGAGGCCAACCGCGCGACTATTGAGACCCTCGGCTCGTACATGGTGGAGCAAGGCATTATTGCCGCACCCATTCCCGCGGATCGCCTGTTTCTCTCCACCGATCCCAATTGCACCTGAGCCCTACTGTGCAATTAAGCCGATCCGGCGGACGATCTGCTGGTAGCGTGCGTAATCCGCGGCGATCAGTTCTCCGAACTGCTCCGGTCCCATGTTGCCCGGCTCGGACGCCTGTTCGGTGAGAAAGCGCTTCATGTCGTCAAGGGCATTGATGCGCTGCACCTCCTGGGCTAGCCGCTGCACGATCGCAGCCGGCGTGCCCGCGGGCGCGATCAATCCGAACCAGGTCGCCGCCTCCAGCGCGAAGCCCTGTTCGCGCGCAGTGGGAATAGCCGGTATCAGCGGCGAGCGCTGCGGATAAAGGACAGCCAGCGCGCGCACGCGCCCGTTGCGGATGTGCGCCATCGGTTCGACGATGGCGCCGAATGCGAGCTGCACTTCTCCGGCGATCAATGCCGTCATCGCGGCCGCGCTGCCCTTGTAGGGCACGTGCACCATGTCGATGCCCGCGGCCGTGCGCAGCATCTCCCCATGCAAATGGGCGGTGGACCCCAGTCCACTCGAGGAGTAATTGAACTTGCCGGGATTCGCCTTGGCCAGCGCAACCAGCTCCGTCAATGAAGTCGCCGGAGAACTCGCGTTGACCGTGATGACGCTGGGCACTCTGGTAAGCACGGCGATCGGCGTGAAATCCTTGAAGGCATCGTAGGGGAGCGCCTGATTGGTATGCGGGGCGACCGAGAGGGTTGCGGTTGCCCCGATCGAGATCACATAGCCGTCGGCCGCCGCTTTCGCGGTGCGTGCCAGGCCGATCGCCCCGTTGGCGCCGGGAATGTTTTCCGCCACCAGCGGCTGGCCGAGCGCCGCTCTCACGGAATAGGCTCTTCCCAGCACGTCGCTGCTGCCCGGGCCGAAGGGAATGATGAGGCGCACCGGTTTAACGGGATAGGATTGCGGCTGGACGGCCAAAGGAAAGATCGTGATAACGCCTGCGATCAGAGCGGCAGCAAATCTACTTGCGATCTGCATGGTTGTGTCTTCTCCTTGTGGTTGCTGGCATTGCGTCTGATCAGACCGCCTCGACCTGCTTCTTGCGTTCCACCCGTACGGGGATGCCCAGGTTCTCACGAAAAGTCTTGCCTTCGTATTCGGTGCGAAACAGGCCGCGGCGCTGCAGTTCGGGAATCAACTGGCCCACGATCGCTTCCAGGTCGAACGGCAAGGTCAGTGGCATGACATTGAACCCGTCGGCCGCGCCGGTGCTAAACCACGTTTCGAGATCGTCGGCAATCGATTCCGCGGTGCCGCAAACGACGCGGTGGGCGCGAAAACCCGCGACTCTCTGGTAGAGCTGGCGGATGGTGAGATTCTCTCGTCGCGCCATGTCGACCACCACCTTCTGCCGGCCCTGCTGGGAGTTGGTGAGCGGCACCTCGGGCAGCGGTCCGTCCAGGGGAAA
>CAMDRY010000147.1 GCA_945906975.1 Bordetella parapertussis
TTGGCGCGTCGAATATCCCTTCGTCGTCATCAACCCGGACAGCGAAGAAGAGGTCGCCGACCTGGTGCGCGATTGCATAGACCTCGGCCTGACCATCGTTCCGCGCGGTGGCGGCACCGGCTATACCGGCGGAGCCATCCCGCTCAGCCGCCACTCGGCGGTTATCAACACCGAAAAACTCGATGCGCTAACGGAACCGGCCATGGAGGTACTGCCAGGCGTCGGGCATCCGGTTGCCACCGTGCGCTGCGGCGCCGGTGTGGTAACCAAGCGCGTCATGGAGGCGGCCGAGGCACAAGGCCTCGTTTTCGCCTGCGACCCGACCTCGGCCGACGCTTCGTGCATAGGCGGCAACGTCGCCATGAACGCCGGCGGCAAAAAAGCGGTGCTGTGGGGAACGGCGCTCGACAACCTCGCCTCCTGGCGCATGGTGACGCCGCAGGCCGACTGGCTGGAAGTGACACGCCTGGACCACAACCTGGGCAAGATCCACGATATTGAAACTGCGCGATTCAGAATTTGCCGCTATAAAAAAAACGGCACGACGCTGGTTGACGAAAGGGTGCTCGAAATACCAGGCGCGAAATTCCGCAAAAGCGGCCTCGGCAAGGATGTTACCGACAAGTTCTTGTCCGGCCTGCCGGGCATCCAGAAGGAAGGCTGCGACGGACTCATCACCTCGGCGCGTTTCATCCTGCATCGCATGCCCAAATCGACGCGTACCGTATGCCTGGAATTCTTCGGGCAAGTACGCGACTCGGTTCCATCGATCGTCGAAATCAAGGACTACCTTGATACGCGTCCTGGCGGCGCCATACTCGCCGGCCTGGAGCATCTGGACGAGCGCTACCTCAAGGCCGTCGGCTATGCCACCAAGGCGCGGCGCTCCGGCCGCCCGAAAATGGTCCTCATCGGCGATATCGTCGGCGAAAGCGATAACGCGGTGGCACTCGCTGCATCTCACGTGGTGCGCATCGCCAACGCGCGTGGCGGCGAAGGATTTATCGCCGTCAGCGCCGAATCGCGCAAAACATTCTGGCTCGACCGCGCGCGCACCGCCGCCATCGCCAAACACACCAACGCCTTCAAGATCAACGAAGACGTGGTGATTCCGCTGGACCGCCTCGGCGACTACTCCGACGGCATCGAGCGCATCAACATCGAGCTGTCCATCGCCAACAAGCTCAAGCTGCTCGACGCGCTCGATATCTACCTCTCAGGCGAGTTGCCGCTGTACCAGAACGCCGAGGGCCTGCCGGCGGCCGAATTGCTGGGCGACAGGCAGGAGAGCGCGCGCCGTGTACTCGCCACGGTGAAGCAACGCTGGCAGTACCTGCTATCCAACCTCGACACGCCTCTGGCAGAGGCAGAGCGCAGCGCCGTGCCGGCATTGGCCAGTCTTTCCCATGCCGCCACCACGGTGTTTTCGCTGCTGCAAAACCACACCGTGAGGGTGTCCTGGAAAGAGGAGATTCGCGCCGAGTTCGAGACTATTTTTGACGGCGTGCTGTTCCGTAAGATTCTTGAGGGGCTGGACGGGCTGCACAAGCAGGTGCTCAAGAGCCGCGTTTTTGTCGCGCTGCACATGCACGCCGGCGACGGTAACGTGCACACCAATATCCCGGTCAACTCCGACGACTACGAAATGCTGCAGGCGGCCAACCGCGCCGTCGCTCGTATCATGGCACTGGCCAAGTCCCTCGGCGGCGTAATCTCGGGCGAGCATGGCATTGGCATCACCAAGATGGAATTTCTCGAGCCAGGGGAAATCGAGACCTTCCGCGCCTACAAGGAACAAGTCGATCCGGAGGGTCGCTTCAACGCCGGCAAGCTGCTGCCCGGAGGCGACATGCGCAACGCCTACACGCCCTCGTTCAATCTGCTGGGCGCCGAATCGCTGATCCTGGAACAGTCCGAAATCGGCAACATCTCGGCCTCCATCAAAGACTGCCTGCGTTGCGGTAAATGCAAACCGGTGTGCGCAACCCACGTGCCGCGCGCCAACCTTCTTTACTCGCCACGCAACAAGATCCTCGCCACTTCGCTGCTGATCGAGGCGTTTTTGTACGAGGAACAAACGCGGCGCGGCGTGTCAATCCGCCACTTTGACGAATTCAGCGACGTTGCCGACCACTGTACCGTATGCCACAAGTGCGCCAACCCCTGCCCGGTGGATATCGATTTTGGCGACGTCTCCATCGCCATGCGCAACCTGTTGCGCCAGCAGGGCAAAAAACGCTTCAACCCCGGCACAGCGGCGGCGATGTTTTTTCTCAACGCCACCGACCCAAACACCATCAAGCTGGTGCGCACCGTAATGATCGAGTGGGGGTTCAAAGTACAGCGCGCAGCCTACCGCGTGGCCAGCATGTTGGGCGTCACGCGCAGGCAGACGCGCCGCCCACCCTCGAGCGTGGGCAAACCGGCCCTCAAGTCGCAGGTGATCCATTTCATCAACAAACCCATGCCCGGCGGACTGCCCAAGCGCACCTCGCGCGCGCTGCTGGACATCGAGGACAACAAAGTCGTTCCGATCATCCGCAATCCCAAGCGCACGGCCGAGGACGCCGAGGCGGTGTTCTATTTCCCCGGCTGCGGCTCGGAGCGCCTGTTCGGCCAGGTCGGACTCGCCACCCAGGCCATGCTCTATCACGTCGGCGCGCAGACCGTGCTGCCGCCCGGTTACCTGTGCTGCGGCTATCCGCAGACGGCCGCGGGCGATCACGCCAAGGGCCAGAGCATCACCACCGACAACCGCGTGCTCTTCCACCGCGTCGCCAACACGCTCAATTACCTCGACATCAAGACGGTGATCGTGTCCTGCGGCACCTGCATGGATCAGTTGCAGAAATACGAGTTTGACAAGATTTTCCCCGGCTGCCGCCTGCTGGACATCCACGAGTACCTGATGGAAAAAGGCGTCAAGCTCGCGGGCGTCGCCGGCGTGCGCTACATGTATCACGACCCCTGCCACACGCCGATGAAGACGCACCAGCCGATGAAGGTCGTCAACCAGTTGATGGGCGGTGGCGTGCAGCAGAACGAGCGCTGCTGCGGCGAGTCGGGCACGCTGGCGGTGACGCGCCCGGACATCTCTACGCAGATCCGCTACCGCAAAGAAGAAGAAATGCGCAAGGGCGTGGCGGCGTTGCGGGCGGCGCCCGCATCTGCACCGGGCACAAACCGCGACGATGCTTTCACCGGCGAGGTGAAAATCCTCACCTCCTGCCCGTCCTGCCTGCAAGGCCTCGCCCGATACTCGGATGACACCGGTGTAAGCGCCGATTACATCGTGGTCGAAATCGCCAAAAACGTGCTTGGCCCGGACTGGATGCGCGAATACGTCGAAACGGCCAACAACGGTGGCATCGAACGGGTGCTACTCTAGACCGCTCTCTGCTATGCTTTCTTGGTGAAGATTTGATTGGTGCCCGCTCGAGGGCGGGGTCGGGGGCAAAAATCCAGTTCATGGGGATGAACAAAGTGACAGGCAAAGCGTTCCCGCGGCGCAAGCCCGATGGTGCGCGGCAAACTTCGCGCCCACACTGACATGCGCTTTTTCAATCTTCCCGCCACCAGCCCCGACAACAAGCCCGGCTTCACCGACGCGCAAAGCTGTTCGGCGTGGCTGCAAACCCTTCCCCTCATCAACGTCGCACCGACGCAGGGCGCGCTGCTCGCACACCTGGAGGAACTGAACACCTTCGCGCTGGCGCCAAGCGTCCGGCTGAAAGTTCTCGAACTGTTGCGTGAACCGATATTTTTTGTCCAGGCCGAACTGGCCAAAAAATTCTCCGCTCGCGCGATACCACTGGCCAAACACGAGCGCGAGATATTCCTCAATGTCACCGCGCTGTGGGATGCACTCGGCCAGGGCTACCAGCACTGCCTCGAAGCGGTAGCCGCGGGCGAGCTCATCGGTGAAGGCGCGATTTCCTGCCAGCGTGCGCTTGACTGCGTGGCACAAAAACTAAACGAGTACTACAAGGCCTGCCAGGACCTCGAACCGGATGACTGGCAGCTGGCGCATGCCCTCTACGTGTTCGCAGAGGAACGCGGCCTCGAACAGATCGCAGTCTCCGACCCCTTGGGCCAGGCCACCACCCTCACGACGCCGAAACAGTCCTGGCTGAGGATGCTGCTACTTAACCTCGCCACCCCGAACGAACAGTCACCGCGCCAGATCACCATGATCGCCAAATGGCTGGAGCGCTGGACGGAAAAAGTCACCGTCAGCGCGGAGGCAAACACATCCGGGCTGGCGCAACTCAGCGTCAACCTCGCAGGCTCGGCCGGCGCCTCGCGCACGCCGGTGTCCGGTGCGCGCGCACGCTACCTGAGCATGGACGGCCTGGCCGCCAGCCTGAAAAACCGCATTATGCTGCTGCGCAAAGGCGAAACCCCGCAAAGCCTTAAACTCGGCGACGATTGCGTGCAGCCATTTTGCGAGAAGACCCTGCTGCTGCTATACCGGCAATGGTGCGAGCCAAACAACACCCGGGATCAGGCGCGCAGCAGCGCCTCCAACCCGGCTCAAGTCGCCTGCAGCATCGCCGGCATCCACCACTACATATCGGGTCTGCCCTTCAAGCAACCGGGCAGTGCCCGGGAAC
This sequence comes from Bordetella parapertussis, assembly GCA_945906975.1. The sequence continues at coordinate 4,614 of CAMDRY010000147.1, forward strand.
TGAGCTCCAAAGAGCGCCAGGAAATCGCCACCTTCGGGCGCATCGCCACGCGTGCAGAAAACGACTACAGCCAGACTCATGGCTACGCCGTGGAATTGTGGACGCTGCTCGACGAAAGCCTGACCGGCCTGCGCATGATGCGCGCCGCCGACAAACCGGGCATGCGACTCGCACAAGGGCAACTGGTGGGCATTCGTCCGGGCAACAGCCGGCACTTCATGCTTTGCGCCGTGCGCCGGCTGCTCTCAACGCGAGAAATGGATATCACAGCGGGCGTGCGCATCATACCGGGCGTGCCCCAGGCGGTCGCCGTCAAACCCACTGGCATCAACACCGCTGCTGAAAAATTCGTTCCCGCCCTCGCCCTGCCCGAGGTGACGGCGCTGCGCTCGCCCGCTTCACTGCTGCTGCCAGCCGGGTGGTTTCGCGCCAGGCGGGTCATTGAGGTATGGCACGAAGCGCCGCAGGAGGTCATGCTGACGACCCTGCTTGAACGCGGCGTCGACTTCGAGCGGGTCTCCTTCGAGGCGAAGTAAATACCCGCCCATTGCCCGGGACGCGAAGCCCGGCGCGTAATTCCCGCCACGGCACAGCGCAGGTCCCGTTCAGGCCCCAAGTTCCCATTTACAGCCGAATTGCCAAATAGTTCCTCGCCGCGCCCCTGCCAAAGCGGCAATATGACTTCGTCATAATCTTAACGGCCGGGTGTCACAAGCCTGATGTCATCTATTTCCCAGCCCGCTCCCGGGCTCTGGAGGCGCCATGAACCAAAGCGATTTCCTCCCCGCAAGCCGACCCCTACTATCCGACCTCAAGAGTTGCGAGGATTGGCTGGCCAAAGCCTACCTGTCCGACCCGCGTCAGGCCTGCCATGAACTCACCCTGCTAATCGAGGCGCTGGAAGAGGCTCCACCGCGACACCTCGCCTACCTCGACATCCTCGAGCGCCTGCGCAAACCGCTAGCCGCCGCCCAGGAGGAGCTGGCGAAAAAATTCCTCGCTAAAGCGCTGCCGCTCGCACATCTGGAAAACACCGCGTTCGAGCAAAGCTACGATTTGTGGCGCGCCGTAATGCGCGGCTACCGCCGGCTTTTTCGCACCGCACTCAAAGGCACGCATCCGGAACTGTCGGGCCGCCTGGCCTTGCTCTGCCAGCGCTCGATCGAAGCCACCGGCGAACTGCTCGCCACGTTCTGGCTGGCACGCCGTGAAGTCGATCCCGACCTGTGGCAGTTGATGCACGAGCTCCACACCACCGCCGAAACGCGTGGCTTTGCCAATTTCAATGTCAGCTTCAGCGCCGGCGCGGTAAGAACCTGCACCTCGACTTACTTGCGCCCGATGCTGCTACAGCTTGCGCAGCCTTACCGCCTGTCCAGCCGCGAATTCATGTTCACGCGCCGCTGGGCCTACCGCTGGTCACACAAACCGCGCATCACCACATGCGGCGAACGCGGTGGTGCAAACTGCATCGATATGAGCGCAAGCGACGGCCCGCAATGGGTCGGCGCCCCCCTATCCGGGTCCAACACCTCGCTTCGGTATATCGACATGTCCGCACTGGCGCGCAGCCTCAAGCGCCGTCAGCGACTGCTCGCTGACGGCGCCTTCCCCGCCGAAATCGGACTTGGCATCGATTGCGTACAGCCCGCCTGCGGGGAGTTGCTGTCGCAGCTGGTGCAGGCCTGGACCGAAGCGCCCAAGGCGCGGCAATTCCCGCGCCGGCTGCAAATGGCCCCGACCGAACTGATAAGCGGCTTTGCCGCCATCCACTTCGCCCTAAGCGGGAAGCCTTTCCATTCCAGCCTCACTCAATGGGACTATTCGCGTCGCGATGCCGAGCACTTGCATATCTTTCAACATGCGCCGGGGACGGCCGAGAAAGCCGCTGCCCGGCAGGCGGCGCCGATGCTCGAGCAATGGGAAACCTTGGATGAGAGCGCGACCGGATTCAGAATGCGCCGCAAGGGCGCAGGCGCCCGACTGCAGCACCGGCAGCTGGTGGCGTTGCGGCCGCAGGGTGCAAAACACCTGATCCTCGCCGAAGTGCGCTGGCTGGTGGCCGGGCACGACAACAACGTCGAAATCGGTGCGCACGCCCTGCCCGGCATCGCCCGTGCCTGCATGGTGCGCATCAAACCCGCAAACCCGGCGCACAAGACGCCTTTTTCGCAGGCGTTTTTGCTGCCGGTCGCGCCCGGCCTCGCGCCCAGCCTGGTGTTACCCTCGGGCTGGTACCAGAACAGCCGCGAAATCGAATTACACCTCGCTGAGAAATCGTTTGTGGTGAGTCTGTTCGGCTTGCTTGGCCGTGGCAGCGATTACGATCGCGCCAATTTCACCGCGCGGCGCTAAGCGGGGCACTGGCCGGCACATCAGCCCTGACACGCCGCGCCGAAAACAGCGCCGAGAACGTCGAGCCCTCACCGGCGACGCTGCGAATTTCCAGCCTCGCCTGATGACGTGTCAACACATGTTTGACAATGGCAAGGCCAAGCCCGGTGCCGCCGGTTTCGCGCGAACGGCTCGAATCAACGCGATAAAAGCGCTCGGTCAGGCGCGGAATATGGCGCGGGTCTATGCCTATGCCGCTGTCGCGCACGGAAAAAATTACCTCGTCCGCGTGCCGCTCCCAGGCCAGATGGATCGCCCCGCCATCGGGCGTATAGCGGATGGCGTTGCTGATCAGATTGGCAAAGGCAGAACGCAACTCCGTTTCATTGCCATCGAGCCAGTCGGGCGCCGCCGCATCAACGACGATGCCGTGCCGGCCGGCTGAAAGCGCGCGCGCCTCCTCGACCAGCGAATCGAGCAGCCGCCTCATGTTGATCGGCGCCTCGCTCACCGGCGACGAGCTCGACTCTAGCGCCGACAAGGTGAGCAAGTCCTCGATCAGGCGCTGCATGCGCTCGCTTTGCTCGCGCATGATGCC
>CAMDRY010000148.1 GCA_945906975.1 Bordetella parapertussis
CATCGGCGCGCGCCGCGCAGTAGTACCCGTCTGGATCTTGTCCCAGCCTGTACTCACGACTTACTGTGCTCGGATGAACCCCGATTTGACGCGCAATGACCTCGCTAGTCAGAGGCCTGCGTTTGCCCAGCTCGATGTGATAGCGTTGCCCAAAGGTGAGATGCTTGTAGCGCATGGGATGCTCCTATCCGTCTTCGCAAACAGAAAGGTACACCCAGGGGCATCTCACCTTCCTCTAAAGCCCGGATGTTGCACTTCGAGGTTTAATTCGCAGGTGTGTGCGGATGGTCCGGCGGGCTGCTGTCGGCGGTGTAACATGGAGGGCTTGGCTGTCATCGGGCGGCCTTGTAATCACTTTTAATGGTGTGAACGCATGGAACAGCAAGAAATGGTACCGGTCACCATCCTCACCGGCTTTCTGGGTAGCGGCAAGACCACGCTCTTGAATCGCATCCTGAAGGAAGAGCACGGCCACAAAGTGGCGGTGATCGAAAATGAATTCGGCGAGGCCGGGATCGACAACGAGATCCTGGTGCAGAACCGCGACGAGCAGATCATCGAGATGAACAACGGCTGCATCTGCTGCACCGTGCGCGGCGACCTGACGCGCATCCTCAATGAGCTCAGGGACAAGCGCGTGGCCGGCACACTCAATTTCGAGCGCGTCATCATCGAGACGACCGGCATGGCCGATCCGGGTCCGGTGGCGCAGACCTTTTTCATGGAAGAGGACATCGGCAATTACTACCTGCTCGATTCCATCATCACCGTGGTCGACGCCAAGCACGCCAACCAGCAACTCGATGATTTTCGCGAAGCGCAGGAGCAGGTGGGTTTTGCCGACCGCATCCTGCTGTCCAAGACCGACCTTGTCGCCGAGGGCGACCAGGAAAAGCTGCGTATGCGCCTGTTGAAGATGAATCCGCGCGCGCCCATCCGCAAGGTGCATTTCGGCGAGACGCCGTTAAAGGACATTCTCGATATCCGCGGCTTCAACCTCAACGCCATCCTGGAAATAGAGCCGGAGTTTCTGGAAGAAGACCATCACGAGCACGATGAGCATGTGCGCTCATTTGTGTTCCGCTCCGAGCGCCCCTTCGACGGCCTCAAGCTCGAGGAGTTTCTGTCCGGCCTGGTGCAGGTCTATGGCAATGACATGCTGCGCTACAAGGGCGTGCTGTCGATGAAGTCTAATGCCAATCGCGTGGTGTTCCAGGGCGTGCATATGTTGATGGGCGGCGATCTTGGCAAGCCCTGGGGTGCCGACGAAAAGCGCGAGAGCAAGATGGTTTTCATCGGCCGCAAGCTGCCCGAGGACCTGTTTATCAAAGGCCTGGAGCAATGCCTGGCCGAGGCTGATTAGGCCTTTCTGGCAGCAGTCACTTTTCCCGGTTAGACTGCCCCCTCTATGAATCGCCTGTTGCGCCATGTGCTGATTGCGCTGGTCCTGCTGTTTTCACAGCAGGCGGCGCTGTTGCACGTCATGGACCACGCCATGGGATCGGCGACCGGCGACACGGCCGGACAGCCCGACGACGGCTTTGCCTTCGCGCGCGGTGAGCAGAACACGCCGCAAACCGGCCACCCGGCCGAGCAGTGCCTGGCCTTTCATGCCATCGACAGCGCCATGCCCGGCGGCGCGACGGCCGGCGCCGCTTCCTGCAGGGGCGACACCCCCGTCGCCCGTTTTGTCCTTCCGCTTGCCTTTGCGCCGCGCGTTGTCTTCGACTCGCGCGCGCCCCCCCCGTCTCCTAGTCTGCTGCAAAGGACGCCGCTTCTCTAGCGGAGGCGGTCATGTTTGCCGTTGCGGCGCAGGCCGCGTTCGACGGTATGCGCATTGGGAGCAAAGCATGTTCAATCAAAGAAAAATGGGAATCGCCGTGGCGTGCGCGCTGGCTTTCCCGGCAGGTACTTATGCACAACAGCAACAAAAAGCCACGCAAGCAAAAGAAGATGATGTTGCCGTCACGGTCACTGCCAACCCGCTGGGTTCGAGCAGTCTGTTCGACCTTGCCGTTCCCGCTTCGGTACTGCAGGGCCAGAGTCTGCTGCTAAGGCGCGCCAGCACGCTTGGCGAGACCCTCTCGGGCGAGCCCGGGCTTTCGGGCACCTCCTTTGGCGCCGGCGCCAGCCGGCCGGTTATCCGCGGTCTCGATAGCGACCGCGTGCGCATCCTGCAAAACGGCGTCGGCATGCTCGATGCTTCTTCGCTGTCGTTTGATCACGCGGTGGCGGTCGATCCGCTTATCGCCGATCGCATCGAGGTGGTACGCGGACCGGCGGCGCTGCTCTACGGCGGCAATGCCGTGGGTGGGGTGGTCAACGTCATCGACAACCGTGTGCCCCAGGAGGCGATCAACGGCGTGACCGGTGCCATCGAACCGCGCTTTGGCGGTGCCGACAACGAAAAAAGCGGGGCGGTGAAGATCGATGCCGGGAACGGCAGCTTTGCCGTGCACGCGGATATGTACGCGCGCAAGACGGACAACACACAAATACCGGGTTTTGCGCGCTCGGCGCGCCAGCGCGCTGCCGATACCGCGGCCACCGCGCAGCCCCGGGATTTTGTTCGCAATAGCCGGGCCAATTCCGACGGCGGTGCGCTGGGCGCCTCGTTGACCTGGGACAAGGGTTTCGCCGGACTCTCCTATGCGGACTTTAATACCAATTACGGTTCGCCAATAGAAGCGGCGGTGCGCGTCGATATGAAAAGCGCGCGCTGGGATCTTGCCGGGGAGGTGCGCGAGGTCGGCGGTTTCATCGAGGCGGTGAAGTTCAAGTACGGCCGCACCGGCTACGAGCATCGCGAGATAGATGCCGGCGTAGTCGGCACGACGTTCAAGAACAAGGGCTATGAGTCTCGTATCGAGGCAAAGCACGGCACCCTCGGCCCGTTTCGCGGCATGATCGGGATGCAGTTCAACAACGCCGATTTTTCCGCGCTTGGCAACGAGGCCTTCGTGCCGCAAACGAATACAGACGCAAAGGGCGTGTTCATCTACGAGGAATTGCCGCTGGGCGACTGGAAGTTCAATGCCGGTGCGAGGGTGGACGCAAGCCGGGTGAAATCGGCAGGTGGCGGCGCGGTGATTCCAACCACGTCCGCCTCGTCACTGGCCGGCACGCCGCGCTTTGGCGCCGCGCAGGCCAGGGATTTCGCGCCCAAGGCCCTGAGTTTTGGCGTTGTCTACAACATTTCCAAGACCGTGTCGCTGGCGGCGAACACGGCCTACACCGAACGCGCGCCGACCTACGCCGAGTTGTTCGCCAACGGCCCGCATGTTGCGACCGGCCGCTTCGAGGTCGGCAACAGCAGTGTTGGCAAAGAGCAGTCCAAGGCTGTTGATGTGGCTTTGCGCATGCGCTCGGGCGCCAATTCCGGGTCAGTGGGCGTGTTCTACAACCGTTTCAGGAATTTCATCACCCTGGCCGACAGCGGCGTTACGCGCGATGCCGCCGGGCACAGCAGCGCGGCCGGTGACAATTTGTCCGACTTTGGCGACGGCACCTCCACCGTGTCCAACAACGCCGGTGCGGCGTCAAAAATTCTGCCCGAGTCGGTGTTCCGCGCCGTCCCGGCGGAGTTTCGCGGCCTGGAGGCACAGGGGCGGTTTCGCATCATGGACAAGGGCGGGGATCTTGATCTGAAACTCAAGGCCGATTACGTCAGGGCGACAATCAGCGATACCGGCCAGCCGCTGCCGCGCATTTCGCCCTTGCGCCTTGGCGTCGGCCTGGAGTATCGCCTCCAGCAATGGAGTTCCGGGATTGACGTTGAACATGCGGCAAAACAAAACCGCGTCAGTACCAACGAGCGCGCCACGGATGCCTACACACTGGTCAATGCCAACGTGAGTTATCGCTTCAGGACGGGCGCTGCGAATTGGGATGCCTTCTTGCGCGGCAACAACCTGCTCAACCAGGAGGCGCGTAACCATGTTTCTTTTGTCAAGGATGTTGCGCCCATGCCCGGGCGCGGAGTTCTGGTTGGCGTGCGCGGTTTGTTCTGAGCGTACCGCAAGCCTGCAGTCCGTCTCCTTTGGAAGCCTGTCCGGGGGAGACGGGCCGGCCGCAGAAACGCTTGCTGTGCCGCTTATGCAGGCCATGTTGCGGGTATCCGACCGGCTGAAAGCTGATTGGGATTTCCATTGATTTGCGCTGATGACGGTGGAATAATCGGCGGCGACGTTACGTTAACTCCGACACGTAAAACCAAGGTAAATCGTGGCTTTTTCCCTGTTCGGCAAGAAGGACGGTTCGCCGTCCAAAAAGCCGGAAACCCCAAAAGCTGATGCAGCGCCAGCCGCGTCCGGTAAAGCCGCGCCGTCAGTTCCACCCGTGTCAATGCCGGATCCGGCGCCACCGCGCGCAGCGGACGAAGACGGCGACCTTTCACTCGACTTCACCAGTTTTGTTCTCCTGCCCATGCGTACCGCAGAGGGCCTGCGGGCGCAGCAAGCTGCGCCGGCCAAGGCTTCCGCACCCGCCGCGCCCGTGACTAAACCGGCAACCCAGGCCACCCCGAAACCCGCGTCAATAGGCGCTTCCAAGACGGTGCCCGCAGCGCCACAAGCGGCCGGGACAAAGCCTGCGCCGATCGTGCCAGCCGTGGCCAGGGCGCCTGTGCAACGCAAGCCGCCGCCGCCCGACTCGGTGATGAGCATCGAGGTCACCAGCACGACTGACGGCCTGGCCGTGGTCGAGGAGGCGGCGATCCTGTTTGCCAACGCGCAGGATCAAAGCACGCTTGCGGTCCTGCTCAAGGCCGTGCGTGAAGATGACAACAGCAAACCGGCGCGGCAAATCTGGCTGATGCTGTTCGACATGTATCAGCACCTGGGCATGAAAAAGGAACACGAGGAACTCGCGCTGCAGTTCGCGGCAAAATTCGAGCGCTCGCCGCCGACCTGGATAGAGCGGCAGGCCAAGGCGGTGGCGGCGATGCCCAACACCGGCGGCTCCAGTTTCGTTGCGTTTGGCGAGGTGCTTGACGCATGCATCGCGGTCCAGATCGACCAGGCACACCAGATCGCGGTCAAGAGCCCCGCGCTGCGTTTTGATCTTTCCAAGCTGGTGTCGGTCGATGCCACCGGTTGCCGCCTGTTGCTGCAGTGCCTGCAACAGCTCAAGCGCGGTGGGAAATCGGCGGTGCTCTCCGGCGAGGCGAAAATCATCGCGCTGCTGGTCGCGCAGGCCGGCGTTGGCGACAAGGCCGCAGACCAGGCGTTCTGGCTGCTCCTGCTTGAGGTCTACCAGATACTCGGCTTGCACGATGCTTACGAAGAGGCGGCGCTTAACTTCGCCATCACCTATGAACTGTCCCCCCCGGCCTGGGAGCCGGCCGCGCTTGCGCCGCCGCCGCGCGGCGCCGTTCGATCCGCGGGGCCGCCCCAGGTCGTGCCGGCCGAGCAGGTGATGCGCCTCGCCGGCGATATCACCGGTGCCGACTGCAGCACGCTGAAGGCTGTTGTTGAATACGCCGCCGGTTTTAATCCGGTGGTGATTGATTTTTCCGCGGTGGCGCGTGTTGATTTCGCTAACGCGGGCCAGTTGCTCAACACCTTCAGCAAACTTCACCAGGCCGGCAAGGCGGTAAAAATTCGCGGTGCCAACGAGTTGATCCTGGCCTTGTTTGGTGTGATGGGTGTGCAGGCGGTCACCGGCATCGAGCAAAAATGCTGAACCCGGCGGCCGATTTGCCTTGATCGATTGCGGTGTGATTAAATGCCGCGCATGGGATTGACCCGCACATCGCGACGCATCGCCGGCTGGCTGGCCATTCTGGCCATGGCGCTCAACGCGCTGTGGCCGCTGGCGGCCAACGCCAAACCGGCCGGCGCATTCGATCTTTCCACCGAAATCTGCACGGTCGGCGGCGTAAAGAGCTTTGCCGGCGGCAGCGGCATTCCCCAGCCGGCCGATACCACGCACCAGCCCAATTGCTCGTTCTGCACCTTTGGCGCGGACAAGCTGGTGTTGCCGTCCGTGGCTAGCGGCGCAGTCCTCGCCGTCATGGAGTCCGCGGGGTTTGCACCGCAGATTCCGCAAATGCGGCCGCTCCAGCCGCAAAGCTATTACCCCGCGCATCCCCGCGCCCCCCCAGCGCTCTGCTGAAATTTGTTTGTTGCTACGCGGCGCCAGCGCGTAGCCTACGTCGCGGGTGCGGCGGTGAGGCGCATTGCTTGGCGTCCACAGTTCCCCGATTCAGCTTCAGGAGCCATCTATGCAAGCTTTCATTTTGAGTTTGACGGGATCCAAATTCGTCATGACCCTGGTCATTGCCGTTTTTTTCACCTCACTCGCCTTCGGATCGCGGGCACAGGCTCAGCACGACAATCGTGCACAGGCGCAGGCCGGCCATCAGCACGGCGTGCATCGCCGTGCTGCGGGATTGGCTCTGGGTGCGGCGTTCTCGCCTTCCGGTGAGTTGTGGATTGCGGCGCTCGACGAAAAGGCCCGCCTCTTTGTGCAAACCAGTGGCGACCTGGGCCGCAGTTGGGGGGCGCGCAAGCTACTCGACACGGCGGGTGATCGCGTCGTCGCCGATGGCGAAAACCGACCGAAAGTCGCCTTTGGCCCGAATGGCTGGGTGGTGGTCAGCTACACCAGGGCGCTGGGCCAGGCATTCACCGGCGATGTGCGCATGCTTCGTTCGGGAAACGGCGGGAAAAATTTTTCTCCTGCATTCACCGTCCACGACGACCGCCAGAAAATAAGCCACCGCTTCGAGTCTACGGCGTTCGACTCGAAGGGCGATTTGTATGTGGTATGGCTGGATGAACGCGATGTGGCGCATGCGCATGCGCCTGCGAAGACCGGCGGCAAACACGGCGCGCACAATGGTTCGTCGGTTTTCGGAAAAGTGTCGGTCGACGGCGGGAAAACCTTCGGCCCGGATTTGCGACTGGCCGGCGCTTCGTGCGAGTGTTGCCGCATTGCGCTGGTCGAAGCCCCGCAGGCCGGCATGGTCGCAATGTGGCGACAGGTGTTTCCGAAAAACATACGCGATCACGCCATTGCGCCCCTGTCCGACCTTGGCCGCGACAAGTCGCCGACCCGCGCGACCGAAGACCAATGGGAGATCGCCGCCTGCCCGCACCACGGACCGGGCCTCGCCAAGGGCGTCGGAGGTGGCTTTCATTCGGTGTGGTTCGGACAGCGCGGCAGCAAACCGGCGGTGCACTACGGCCGTCTTGATGGCGTGGGCAGGCCGGTGGGGACGGTACGCGAACTGCCGGATGAACGCGCCGAGCATGCCGATATCGCGGCAAACGGCAACGATGTTGCCGTGGTATGGCGCAGTTTCGATGGCGAACGCACGCACCTGCGTGCCTGGTTGTCCAAGGATGGCGGCGGGTATTTTGAAGTGCGCGAGCTCGCGTCAAGTGACTGGGACAACGACCACCCGCGCCTGGTGACGCGCAATGGCGAAACCTGGGTCGTATGGCGGACGGAAAGGGAAATCCATGTATTCAAGCTTGCTGCGTAATTTAA
>CAMDRY010000149.1 GCA_945906975.1 Bordetella parapertussis
GGGTTTGCTGGGCAAACAATCGCTGCCCCGAAACCAAATAAGAAATACCGAGTAATAGCACCGGCTTTTCCGTGCTTAGGGCTTTGCTCGCAACTCCTCTGCGAACTCTGCGACTCCCCGGAAAAGATCGAACCGGGGCTGGTAGCCCAGGTCCTGCTTCGCCCGATTCAGATCGAGAATCTGCTCGTGGCGCCAGAATGGGCCGACAACCGGAGCAGCAAGAATTTCTACCTTGGCCCCGGGAACGGCGCTGACAATGGCCGCAGCAACGTTCTCGGTGCTTCCCAGCATGTCGGAACCAATATTGTAGGCAAGGCTCTTCAATGGTTGCTCACAGGCAAGCACAACACCCGCGGCAACATCTCTGGCATAAACATAGTCATTTAGGGTCACAATTCCAGGATCAATCCTGACCGGCTCGCCGGCGAGCACACTCACTAGTGCCTCATGCATGGCCATGCCGGCAAAATCGCCACCCAGGTAATGTCCGCGACCGTAAACTTGCGCGAGCCGCAGAATCGCAAATTCGAGCTTGTACAGCCTCGCAAAGCTTGCCAACAGCTTCTCGCAGGCGATTTTGCTGGCGATATAGGGATTGTCGCCACTTAGCGGAAAATCCTCTGTCAATGGCGCAGTGGGCGGCTGATTCCAGTCGTAGATACCGAAGCTGCTGGTAAACAGGAAACGCCGAACCTTGCAAAGCCGCGCCGCCTCGATGAGCGCTAGACAACCGTCGACATTGGCGCGCATGCCCGTGTAGGGACGCTGCCGCAGGCTGTCGCCAATCAGGTAGGCGGTATGCACCACGGTGTCGACGGCATGCTCCTGCATGGTTTCAATCACCGCAGAGAGATCCTGCACATCGGCCGCCACCACTGGCACGCCAGTCACCATGCTGTCGATGTAGGCGCGGTTCGGTGCGCGATCAAATAGTATTGCTTCGTGCCGCTGCTCCTTCAGGACGCAGGCGACATTGCAGCCAACCAGACCGGCGCCGGTGACCAGAACTTTCATGGTGGCTTCCTTGGCTACTTGGGCACAATGCCTAGGTCGCGCAGCATGGGAATCCTGTCAATATAGACCCAGCGCTCGGCCAGTTTGCCGTTGACGACGCGAAAAATCTCGACCCCGCGGCTCGAATAAACGCGACCGGTCGGCGGCACGCCCATGATGGGAATTTTGTGCGTGGTAATGGAGGTGATCCTGGCAACCACCGTGTCACCTTCCGCAACCAGACCCTCGACTTCAATCTTAAGGTCAAGGTTGTTGTGCAGCGCCGTGGCAAGTTTCTTGACGCCCTCAATGCCGCGGACCGGAAACGGCGAGGCGGTATTGTAGACATCCTGAAAATCGGCGGAAAACAGCTCATCGACCAGTTCTAGCTTGCCCTGATTTTCCACTTCGTCATAGAAACGCCTCACCAGTTTCTTGTTCTGCTCGGCGTTATCTTGTTCTGCTGCGGTATTCGTCGACATGACTTTCACTCCTTCAATCCGGATGGGTGCTGATGTATTTCGTCGATGTTGCCGGATCGACGCCCGCGGCGCGCAGACTCACGCCAGCCGCTTCTTCCTGCAACCGGTAGGTCACCACATAGCCCGATCCATTGCCCCAGCCGCGATTGACGCAGTGGGTGATGACTTGTTCGGCAACATTGCCCACCAGCAGCGGCACACCCAGCTTTCGTCCCAGTTCGTTGGCGATGCCGACATCCTTGCGCAGCAAAGTCAGGGTAAAGACCGTCGGCTCATATCGCCCGGTAAACACCGATGTCGGAATATGGTCATGCATCATGTGCATTCGACCCACCAGTCCGCGCCGCACCGCTTCCCACACCACCTTCACATCGACACCGGCTTTGACACCCAGGCTGAGCCCTTCCGCAATCGCCTGCGTGCATCCGGCACCGATCAACTGGTGCACCACCTTGCAGATGCATCCATTGCCAACCGCACCCGCATGAATGATCTGATCTCCATAAGCCCTGAGCACCGGCAGCAGGCGCTCGTACACCTCCTGATCGGCGCCGATCATGATCTCGTGCACGCCGGGTGCGGCGCCGGGTTGACCAATGCTCACTGGAGCATCCACCGCCCAAGCACCCTTATCACGGAAACGCGCCGCGATGCGCCGGATCAACTCCGGGCCGCCCGTGGAGATGTCGACGTACACACTGCCTTTCCTGATGCCCTGCAGAATACCCTCCGGCCCTAGAGCGGATTTTTCAACCTCCTCCTGGGTGGGTAGCGCCGTGTACATCACGTCTGAAAGTCTTGCCACTTCAGCGGGCGTGGATGCGGCGCGCGCGCCTCGTTTGAGAAACGGCGCCTGCGCCTCCGCATTGAGGTCGCAGACCACCATCGGAAAGCCCGCCATCTGGATGCGCTCAGCGACTGGACCACCCATTTTCCCAAGACCAATAAATCCGACGGTATCCACTGTTTCATTTCACCCAGAATCTCCCCGGCGCAGGGGCCTTTTGATTCGAAATTATTTTGCGACCATGATCATGGCGTCGATCGGTCGCTCGGACACGCCTACCCCAGACAGGTGTCGTAGAGAACCGGGTCGTCTTTGCGTCGCACTTCTACGGCTATCAGATGCGCGCACTTGGGGCAGCAAAACTCGCGCACCACGATCTCATCGACCAGTCCATATCCATTCCAGTGACTGAGGTTCTCCATTTTGACCAGCCTCGCCAATGATCCGGATTTCGGATCCTCGTTTTCGCCGCATATCGTGCTATTACAATGGTGGCATACATATCTGGGCCCGGCTCCGGTGTCCACGAGGTCCAAAGCAGAACCTATGCTTTGTGCAAACACCCCGGAATGCTTTTTTCCATGATGTGCCTGCGGATCCCGCTTGGGCAGGCGTTTGCCCTCAGACAGGCGCCGCGCGCGAATCTCCTTTCGCAACACAGCCGTCGCTTCAACGTCGATGCCCGATTCCCGTTCGCCATGGGCTCCAAGCCGGCACACACCGTACACGTCCTTCGCCACTTTCTCGCTGACCAGCCCGGAAGCCAGGTCGGCAAGTACCGCGGCGGGATCACGCATAATCGGGTCGCCGTATCCACCGCCGCCAGCACATACGATCACGATCGCATCGTCAGGATTGAGCAGCGTGCGCTGCTTGGCCTGCATCGGTTCGATGCTCCTGGCGCCCAGGGCTTCCACAGATACCGGGATACGACTCTGTGCAAATTGTTGCCTGTGGTCGGAGTCTCTCAGCAGCAAAGTCACCTGAACGCTGGATGGGTAGCCCCCGTAGAGTCCCTGGGCCTCCGGCTGGCTGACACCGTGCGCAATCCGGGTCAAATCGATGGGGCCTTCATTGCGATGCGGAATCATCATGCCCTCGGTACCCACCCCGCCGCGATACATGCCCTGCCCGCCGGTGTCGGGCGCCTGGCGGCGATACACGTACAGAATCGGGTGTTCTTTTTCATAGACTTCGACATTGGCGATCGCCATCGCGGGCGAACCCGGCAGGCCGCCGGCATCAATACCGTCTTTCCAGCTGCGCGCACCGCTGCCGCCGGTTTCATCGAGCAGCACCGCGGTAAATGCCCTGCCGCCCGCGAAATGTCCCGCCATGGTCACGCCCTGCCAGGCCGGAGCCCAATTGGCCTGGATCTCGTCGTGCAAGGCGGAGCAGGCAAGCATTTTGGCAATGGTTCCCGAGGTGACGTGGGAAGTGGCGAAGATGCCGGAGACCGTTGCCATGCTGACTGCGGCGGGATGGCGCGCGTTGTTGATCGTCCCCTCCTCGGAGACGATATCGATCATCGGCATGATGCCGCCGGTGGTCCAGGGGATGTCATAACAGAGCATCGGCAATACCGCCGACAGGATGCCGCTCTCAAGGCCGGTTCTGGCGCAGTTGATTGCACCGCGTGCCTGCGCATCGGTTCCTGTGAAATCGAATCTCAATCTCTCCCCGCTCTTTGTCACTGCGAGGCAGATCCGATACAGGCGGTTCTGGTTGCCGTCGTGGTCGAGAAATCCTTCACTCTTCCAGGTACCCTCGGGCAGGGAGCGCAAGCGCCGCGCAAAGGAGGCTTGCGCCAGATCCAGAATACCTCGCTGCGCCGCCATTACGGTGTCGAGACCATACTCGGCAATGACCTCCTTGATACGCTGACGCGTCCGGTTGATGGCCGCAATGCGCGCGCGCATGTTCAGGCCGTTCAGGCGCGAGGTCCGTGAATTGCGGATCAACAACGCCTCAATGTCCTTGCGTATGCTGCCCCGCTCCACCAGCTTGACCGGCGGAATCAGCGGTGCTTCGCCGAATACATCCGGTGTACCGACCGTGAAGCTGCCAGGATTGGGCCCGCCGACATCGACTTCATGCATCGCAAGGCCTGTCCAGCACACCAGCGTCTCGTCGTGGAATATCGGCGCAATCATCAGAAAATCGTTCATATGCGCGGCGCCTGCCCACGGGTCATTGGTGACATAAGCGTCCCCTTCCTCATACCCGGGGTTTTCCTTGAATTCGCCGATGACAGTCTTTGCAAAACCGTTCAGGCAAAGCGACAGGCGCGTCATGTAGACGCCCACGAACAGGCCTTCGCCTTCGGGAGTGAGAAGAGCGCTGTTGAAGTCCTTGGCCTCATAGACCACCGGCGAACCGGACAACTGCGAGGCCACGCGACCTTGCTCGTCATTGATCATGGCCAGGCGATTGCGCAGCACTTCAAGCGTAATCGGGTCCAGCGGCTTCACGGCGGCGCGATCACCTGCGTTCACTTTGCCTCCGCGCGAAGATTAATGACAATGTTGCCGAAACCGTCAACCACACCGTCCGCGAAACCTGGCAGCAGGATAGTGTCGCCCATGCGCTCGACAATTGCCGGGCCGTTGATGACCATGCCAGGCGCCAACCGCTCGCCATCGTAGATGGCGGCCTGCGCCAAGGCATTCAACTCGGTGAGATATATCTCACGGCTTCCTTTTTTCGCCGATGCAGCATCTCGATCAGCCTTTACCGTTACTTCTGCAAGCCGCGGCAGGATCATGTCGGCCGATCCCTCGACACGGCATTTGACGATCTCAATGCTCGCCGCACCGTAGCCGGCGTTCTCGCCGTAGAGCGCCGCGTACTGCCGCTGGAATGCGGCGAGAAGATTTTGTTGCGATCCCGGATCCTCGAAACCAGCGGTAACAGGTACAGCAAGGGCGCGCGGCTGCAAACGGTACTTGACGTGCGCGAAGCGCGAGAAGCGACGAGCCTTGGGTTCGATGCCCTCTCGCTCGAACAATTCGCCCAACCCGTGTTCCAAGGATTCAAACATGCTCCTTAACTCCTGCCATTGTTCCGCCGGCATGGGGAAAGCGGCGAGGCTGGAGCGTTCCGCGCTGTGAACAATACCCCCGGTGAGCATTCCCAGCGCCGAAAACACGGTGGCAAAAGAAGGAACATAAATTTTCGACACGCCCAGGTCGCGCGCCAGATACGCGATGTGCAACGCGCCCGCCCCGCCGTAGGCAAACAGGACGAAATCGCGCGCGTCGCGACCCCGATCAATGCTCGAGCGCCGGATGAGATCGGCCATATTGGCGTTGACGATGCGAAATGCGCCCGCCGCAGTTTGCATCGAGTCCATACCGAGTTGCCCTGCCACTTGCGCCACGGCGCGCTCGGCGGCGGCGCCATCCAAACGCATTTCTCCCCCCAAAAAAGCAACTGGACTCAGGTACCCCAGCACCAGATTGATATCAGTCACCGTAGGCAGGCTGCCGCCCGTGCCATAACAGGCGGGCCCAGGCTCCGCCCCGGCGCTATGTGGCCCGACACGAAGCAAACCATTGTCGTCGCACCACACGATGCTGCCGCCCCCGGCGCCCACCGACTCCACCGCCACCTTGGGGATGAGGCAGGTGTAACGATCGATGACGGGTTCTTCGTCGAGGATGTACTTGCCATCCTCGATCAAGGCGACATCGAAGGTGGTGCCTCCCATGTCTGCGCAAATGATGTCGGGCTCGCCGTAGACTGCGCCAAAATAGCGCGCACCCAGAACACCGCTGACCGGGCCGGAATCCAATGTCAGCAACGGCCGAACGCGTATCTCCTCCATCGTCGTCAATCCACCCATGCAGTGCGCAAGCAACAATGGATAACGATAGCCGCCGGCTGCCAGGCGCCTGCCCAGGCGATCGAGATATCCAATCAGCTTGGGACCAACGTAGGCATTGGCCACCGTGGTCGCAGTGCGTTCGTATTCGCCAATCAGGGGCGCAAGCTCATGCGAGACGCATACATAGATGCCTGGCAGTTCCCGTGCGGCCTGTTCGCGCACCCGCAGCTCGTGCGTATTATTCAAAAACGACCAGAGGAACGAAATCGCCACCGATTCGATCCCCTCCTCGCGAAGCCGCGTAATGGCCTTGCTCACATCGCCATTATTGAGTTCGACCACCACATCGCCATGCGAGTCGATGCGCTCGGAAATGCCAAACACATGTCGCGGCACGACGATGGGCGGATCAGCTTTGTTCAGGTGCGACTGATGATTCATCTCGCGCTCGGTGAGCCCCGCGACTTTCTGCGATGCCTTGCCGATGAAGATCGCGTCTTCATGACCACGGGTAGTAATCAGGGCCGTGCGTACACCCTTTCTTTCCACCATGGCATTGGTCGCCACCGTGCAGCCGTGCACAAAAAAACGGCAATCGCCCAAGAGCGCCGAAGGTTCCAAGCCCATCCTGCGCGCGGCAGCCGCCACCGCGTTGATCACCCCTTCATCCGGATCTGCGCGGCGAGTGGGGGACTTGGCGATGGTGGCGATGCGGCCATCGGAATCGAGCACCACGCAATCGGTGAACGTGCCGCCGATATCGATGCCGATAAAATAGCTCATGCGGGTGGCTGTCTCAATATGGTGGCGGTCCCAGGCTGTGCCGGGCCTGCCATGGGTTCCATCATGCATCAGTCGATGGAAATGCCGACCGACCGCACCACTTTGCCCGTCCGGCCAAGCTCGCTGTCGATCAAATTCTGAAACCCCTGCGCACTGCCGCCGGTGGGCATCAGACCGAGTTTGCCGTAACGCTCCCGAACCTCGGGTGCCTGCAGCGCCTTGTTCAACGCCTGGTTCAAGCGGGCCACTATCGCATCGGGAACCCCTTTCGGTGCAACGATGCCAAACCAGCTCGAGGTCTCGAAGCCTTTCAGTCCCTGTTCATCGACAGTAGCTAGGCTCGGATATTGAGACACCCGCGCGAGACTCGTCACCCCCAGCGGCTTGACCCGGCCACCGTTGACCTGCCCCACCGAGGAGAAAACATTGTCGAAAAATACCGTCACATCGCCCGACATCAGCGCCGGATAGGCGGGTCCCGCGCCTTTGTATGGGACCTGGGTCATTTTGATTCCTGCCGCATCATTGAACATTTCAGCCGAAATATGCGACTGGGTACCGGCCCCGGAGGTGGCGTAATTAAGTTTTCCGGGCGAAGC
>CAMDRY010000150.1 GCA_945906975.1 Bordetella parapertussis
GTCTACACAACGGCGGTGATCAACGACTGAGCGGTGTGTTGGCGCGCGGCTATAATCAGTCCGTGTCCACCCCATTACCCACCAGCCCGCTCACGATATTGGGCATCGACCCCGGATTGCGCATCACCGGATTTGGCGTGGTGGAAAAGACCGGCAGCAAACTGGCCTACGTGACCAGCGGTTGTATCAAGTCCGCGGAGGGGGCGCTGGCCGACCGGCTCAAAGCGATACTCGATGGCCTGCGCGAGGTGATTGCGACCCATCGCCCGCAGCATGTGGCGATAGAAAAAGTCTTTGTCAACGTCAATCCCCAGTCCACGCTGCTACTCGGTCAGGCACGTGGCACCGCCATTTGCGCCGCGGTGCTCGACAATCTTCTGGTGGCCGAATACACCGCGCTGCAGGTCAAGCAGGCGGTCGTGGGCAAGGGCCACGCCAACAAGGAGCAGGTTCAGGAAATGGTCAAAAGATTACTGAAACTTTCAGGCTATCCCAGCCCCGATGCCGCCGACGCGCTCGCCTGCGCCATCTGCCACGCCCACGCCGGTCTGGGCATGGGCGGGTTTTCCACCGCCGGTCTGCGCATGAAAAACGGGCGCCTCGTATGATCGGCCGCATCACCGGCGTTCTGCTGGAAAAAAATCCGCCGCAGATCCTGGTCGAGGTCGCCGGCATCGGTTACGACCTCGAGGTGCCCATGAGCACCTTTTACAACCTGCCTGCCACCGGCGAGAAGGTGGTGTTGTTCACCCACCTGGTGGTGCGCGAAGACGCGCACCTGCTCTACGGCTTTGGCAGCGATGCCGAGCGCAAGGCCTTCCGCCAGATTCTCAAGATCAGCGGCATCGGGGCGCGCACCGCCTTGTCTCTTCTTTCGGGCTTGTCCGTCGGTGAATTGGTGGAGGCGGTCGCCGCCCAGGAATCGGGCCGGCTGACAAAAATCCCCGGCATCGGCAAGAAGACCGCCGAGCGCCTGTTGCTCGAGCTCAAGGATAAATTTGGCGCCGAACTGGTCGGTGGCATCGCCATCAGCCGGCCGGCCGCTGCCGCGAGCGATGTGCTCAATGCGCTTATCGCGCTTGGCTACAGCGACAAGGAGGCGCAGCTTGCGGTCAAGCACCTGCCCGAGGGGCTGTCGGTGTCCGACGGCATCCGCCAGGCCTTGAAGTCCCTTGCCAGAGGGTGAGGGCAAATATTGAAATTAACCGGGCGATAGGCTGGAAACCGGCTTCTGGTGCGGGTTTTCAGCTGGTCAATGGCGGCCGCACGCCCCAGGCCACTGCGTCGCGATGTGGCCGGGGTGGCATAAACCGGGTGGTATCAACCGGGTGGCATAAACCCAGGGAGTCTGTGATGATCACCAGCTTTGCCCGTAGTGTGTTGCTGTGCCTGTCCGGTTTCACCTTGTGTACCGGCCCAGCCTGCATCGGCCCAGCCGGCGCGCGCAGTACTGGCCCTGCGCCAGGCTGAACAAGGGCTAAAACATTCGGCCCGAGTGGTCGCGGGCGGTGGAACGCCTGCGTTTGTCTTGCTCGGGCATGGGATAATCCGCGCGTGGCCATAGAAACCGACCGACTGATCTCCGCCGAGCCCGCTTCGATGCAGGAAGAGGTGCTCGAGCGCGCGCTGCGTCCCAAGGCGCTGGCCGAGTATGTCGGCCAGGAAAAAATCCGCGGCCAGTTGTCGATCTTCATCGAGGCGGCGCGCCGGCGCAAGGAGGCGCTCGATCACGTGCTGCTGTTCGGACCGCCCGGCCTGGGCAAGACCACGCTCGCCCACATCATTGCGCGCGAAATGGGCGTCAACCTGCGCCAGACCTCCGGCCCGGTGCTCGAGCGCCCGGGCGATCTTGCCGCCTTGTTGACCAACCTCGAGCCCAATGACGTGCTGTTCATCGATGAGATCCATCGCTTGTCGCCGGTGGTCGAGGAAATCCTTTACCCGGCGCTCGAGGACTACCAGATCGATATCATGATCGGCGAGGGACCGGCGGCGCGCTCGGTCAAGCTCGACCTGCCGCCCTTCACGCTGGTCGGGGCCACCACGCGCGCCGGCATGCTGACCAACCCGCTGCGCGACCGCTTTGGTATTGTCGCGCGACTGGAGTTTTATTCCGACGGCGAGCTGCAAAAAATCGTCAACCGCTCCGCCGACCTGCTCGAGGTTGAAATCGTCTCCGACGGCGCACTCGAGATTGCGCGCCGCTCGCGCGGCACGCCGCGCATCGCCAACCGCCTGCTGCGTCGTGTGCGTGACTTTGCCCAGGTCAAGGCCGAGGGCGTCATCACGCGCGAGGTGGCCGATGCGGCCCTCATCATGCTCGACGTCGATGCCATCGGCCTGGATGTGATGGACCGCAAGTTGCTGCTGGCGGTGGTCGAGAAGTTTGCCGGCGGCCCGGTCGGTGTGGACAACCTCGCCCATGCCATAGGTGAGGAGCGCGACACCATCGAGGATGTGCTCGAACCTTTTTTGATCATGCAAGGCTATTTGCAGCGCACGCCGCGCGGACGCGTGGCAACGCCGCTGGCCTACCGCCATCTTGGCCTGATTGCGCCCAAGCGCGCCGGCACCGATTCGGGCGAACTGTTTGGCGAGCCCTGAGCCCAACGCCGGCGCGCCGCCGTTTTTGTGGCATACCCGCGTCTATTACCAGCACACCGATGCGGGTGGCATCGTGTTTCACGGCAACTATCTCAACTTCATGGAATGCGCACGCACCGAGTTGCTGCAGTCGCTGGGCTTTGATCTGGGGGAGATGGCGCGGCGGGACGGCGTATTGTTCGTGGTGCATCGCGCGGCGCTGACGTATCATCGTCCCGGACTGCTCAACGACATGCTGTCGGTGTCGGCCCTTGTCACCCGCGCGGGGCGGGTGCGGCTGGAATTTTTGCAACAAGTAAAGCGCGATGAAACATTGCTGGCCGAGGGCGAATTGACACTTGCCTGCGTCAGTGCCGGCAGCCTCAGGCCGGTCGGCCTGCCCGCCGCAATCCGGCGCACGTTTGAAGGAAAGGTATGAGCGCAAGCGTATGAACGCAACCCACGATTTATCCATACTCACACTCATCTGGAACGCCAGCGCCGTGGTGCAGTTCGTCATGGCCCTGCTGCTGGTGGTGTCTTTTTTGTCGTGGTATTACATTTTCCGCAAGCACTTCGCGATCCGCGCCGCGCGCATCGCGACGGAAAAATTCGAGCGCGACTTCTGGGGCGGTTCCGACCTTAACGCCTTGTACCAGAGCGCCGTGAACCATCGTCACAGCACCGGCAGCCTGGAGCGTATTTTTGAGGCCGGCTTTCGCGAATACCTCAAGCTCAAGGGCCAGCGCGCGCCCGATCCGGGGCTCATCGTCGATGGCGCACGCCGCGCCATGCGCGCCACCTACCAGCGCGAAATGGATCATCTCGAGTCGCATCTGGCGTTTCTCGCCTCGACCGGCTCGGTCAGTCCTTATGTCGGCCTGCTTGGCACGGTGTGGGGCATCATGCATTCCTTCCGCGGCCTCGCCAACGTCGGCCAGGCCACGCTGTCGGCGGTCGCGCCGGGCATTGCCGAGGCGCTGGTGGCCACGGCGATCGGCCTGTTCGCCGCCATTCCCGCGGTTGTCGCCTACAACCGCTACTCGCATGACATCGACCGGCTGGCCATACGCTTCGAGAGTTTCATGGAAGAGTTCTCCAATATCCTGCAGCGTCAGGCGCAGCCGAAATAGGCCGGACCATGCGTCAGCGCAAACTCATGAACCAGATCAATGTCGTGCCCTACATCGACGTGATGCTGGTGCTGTTGGTGATCTTCATGGTCACCGCGCCGCTGGCCAACCCCGGCGTGGTGGACCTGCCCAGCGTGGGCAAGTCGGCACAGCCGCCGGTGGCGCCGGTCGAGGTGATTATCAAGGCCGATCAGTCGCTGACGGTGCGCGATCGCGCCGCCAAGGCCGGGGCTGAGCGCGGCGTCAGCCAGGCCGAGTTGGTGTCGGCGCTCAAGGCCATCAAGGCGCGCAACCCGGACCAGGCGGTGGTGATCTCCGCCGACAAGGACGTGCGTTACGAGGCGGTGCTCAAGGTGATGGACGAGTTGCAGCGCCAGAATTTCAAGGTCGGCCTGATGGTGAAACCGGCTGGCGCACCGGCGCCGGCGGCGGTGCGCTAGTGCAATTCACGCTGCGCCAGGACCCGGGCCTCACCTGGTCGGCGGTGCTGGCCGTGCTGGTGCACCTGTTTTTTCTCTCCGTGCTGGTGTTTGGCGTGCGTTGGCAGACCAAACAGGCTGACGCCATTGCCGTCGAGCTGTGGACACAGTTGCCGCCCATGGAACAGGCTGCGCCGGTACAAGTCGAGCCGGCGCCCGAGCCCGCACCCGCACCGAAGGTGGAACCTGCGCCCAAGCCCGAACCGGTTGCCAAAGTCGAGCCCAAGCCGGTGAAGCCGGACATCGCCGTCGAAAAGACACCGCCGAAAAAGCCGGAGCCGAAAAAAGTCGAGCCGAAAAAACTCGAGCCCCAAATAGACCAGCAAAAACTCATGCGCGAGCAGCTTGCGCGTGAGACCGAACAGGTCAGCCGCGAACGTGAAAAGCAAGAGATCACGCAGCAACTGGCGCGTGAGGCCGCGGCGGCGCAAGGCCGTGCTGTGGCCGATTATGTCGGCCGCATCCGCGGCAAGATCAGGGGTAACATCGTGCTGCCCCCGGACATTCCCGCGGGCAATCCGGAGGCGATATTCGATGTGGTTCAACTGCCCACCGGCGAGGTCCTCAACGCGCGGCTGAGAAAATCTTCCGGCCACAAACCCTATGACGATGCGGTGGAGCGCGCGATACTCAAGGCGTCACCGCTGCCCAAACCCGAGCGCCCCGATCTTTTTCAGCGCAGCCTTGAACTTAAGTTCCGGCCGCTCGACTAAGCGACTGACGTATAATTGGTTTCGAAATAGCGAGTGCCCGCATGCGTGTTCCGGCGCGGGCATGGCTCCTGAATGCACCAACCGCAAGCGAACGGCCGCCGCGATACGGCGGCCGAAAAAACCATGACACTTCGCAAGCTGATTTTTGCCCTGCTGCTGTTGTTTGCGGGCAGCGCCCAAGCCCAGCTCAGCATTGAAATCACCGGCGCGGGCGCCAACCAGATTCCGGTTGCCGTCAGCCGCTTCGCCGGTGAGGACGCGCTGGCCCAATCGATCAGCGACGTCATCGAGGGTGACCTGCAGCGCAGCGGGCGCTTCAAGATGCTCTACGCCGGCAATGTCAGTCCGCTGCCCTCGGAAATCAACCAGGTCAGTTTTGCCGACTGGAAAAACCGCAACGCCGATGCGCTGGTCATCGGCGCCGTTTCGCGCCTGCCCGACGGACGCTTCGAGGTGCGTTTTCGCCTGCTCGATGTGCCCAAGCAGGCCCAGCTGGGGGGGGTGGCCTTTGCCATGACCGCGGCGCAGGTGCGCACCACCGGCCATCGCATCGCTGATTTTATTTACGAAAAACTCACCGGCGAACGCGGCGTGTTTTCCACGCGCATCGCCTACGTGATCAAGCAGGCGCAGCGTTTTGAATTGCAGATCGCCGACGCAGACGGGCAGGGCGCGCAAACGGCGCTCGCTTCGCGCGAACCGATCATTTCACCCGCCTGGTCTCCCGATGGCACGCGGCTCGCGTATGTTTCCTTCGAAAACAAAAAGCCCGTGGTCTTCGTGCATTCGCTCACCACCGGCATGCGCCAGGTTGTGGCCAATTTCAAGGGCAGTAATTCGGCGCCCTCCTGGGCACCGGACGGCAAACAGCTTGCCGTCGTGCTGTCGCGCGACGGCGGCTCGCAGATCTATCTGGTCAATGCCGACGGCAGCAATGTGCGGCGCTTGACAACGACAGGCTCAATCGACACCGAGCCGCATTTTTCGCCCGATGGCCAGACGATTTATTTCACCTCTGATCGCGGTGGCAGCCCGCAGATTTATCGCATGGGCGCCGCAGGCGGCGCCGCCACCCGGGTCACCTTCGACGGCACCTACAACGTGTCGCCCCGCCCCAGCCCCGACGGCAAGCTGCTTGCGTATGTGTCGCGCAATGCCGGCCGCTTCCAGTTGATGACCCTCGACCTGGCGAGCAAGCAGACACAGGTGCTCACCGACACCCAGCGCGACGAGTCGCCCAGTTTCGCCCCCAGCGGACGCATGATCATTTATGCGACCGAGATAGGCGGACGCGGTGTGCTGGCTGCCGTGTCCAGCGATGGCCGGGTGAAGCAGCGTCTTACCGTGCAGGCGGCCGATGTGCGCGAGCCGGCCTGGGGTCCTTTTGCAGCGAACTGAACAAGGAGGTAATAAGGTGAAAAAAAATAATGTTTCCGTTTTCGCGACGGTGCTCTTGCTGAGCCTGCTCGCGGCATGTTCGAGCACGCCCGGCCCGGAACAAGGCGGCGTGGCCGTCGAAGAGCGCACTCCGCGCGCGCCCGGCGCTGATAAGCCCGTGCCGCCGCCAGCAGTGGCAACGCCCCAGCCGGTGGCCCCCGTGCAAACCATAGGCGCCAACCCGCTCAAGGATCCGGCCAATATCCTGTCCAAGCGCAGCATTTATTACGCGCTCGACAGCGATGCGATCAAGGACGAGTACCGGCCGATGATGCAGGCGCACGCCAAGTGGCTGGTCGAGCATCGCGAAGCCAGGATACTGATCCAGGGCAATTGCGATGAGCGCGGCAGCCGCGAATACAACCTGGCGCTGGGCCAGCGTCGCGCAGAGGGCGTCAAGCGCATGCTGATGCTGCTTGGTGCGACCGAGGCGCAGGTCGAGGCGGTCAGCCTTGGCGAAGAAAAGCCACGTTGCAGCACCGACCAGACCGATGCCTGCCTGGCTGAGAACCGCCGCAGCGATGTGCTTTACGGCGGCGAGTACTGACATCATGCGTCGGCCTTTGGGCGCGGTTGTTTGGCTTGCCGCGTGTTGCCTTTGTCTTGCGGCCGGCGGCGTGCGCGCCGGGTTGTTCGATGACGACGAGGCGCGCAAGCAAATCTTCGAATTGCGGTTGAAGGTAGATGCGGACCGGTTGAAGGCAGATGCCGACCAGAAACTGCTCGATGCGCGGCTGCTCAAAATCGAGGCGGCGGTGCAGGATCGCAAGCCGCTGATCGATCTTGCCGCCTTGATCGACAGTCTCAAGCAGGACATGGCCGGGCTGCGCGGCCAGATCGAGGTGCTGACCAACCAGGCGGAGCAAATCGAAAAACGGCAAAAGGATTTGTACGTGGATCTGGACAACCGCCTGCGCAAGCTCGAGCAGGTGCAAGCCGAGGTCAAGGCGCCTGCCCCGATCGCGCCGGTGGCCGATCCGGCTGGCGAAAACAAAACCTACGAGGCTGTGCTCAACCAGTTCAAGCTGGGCCATTACCAGTCGGCCATCGCCTCGTTTCAGGGGTTTATGACCAATTACGCGCAAAGCCCGTTGGTGCCC
>CAMDRY010000151.1 GCA_945906975.1 Bordetella parapertussis
GCGGTTGGCCGGTTCGCCGCCGTTGAGCACATGCCACAGCTGCTGCCCCACCAGCAGCGAGCTTTTTTCCTGCGTCTCTCGCGTGCCCCCGGCCGCGTGGGGTGTGGCGATGACGTTGGGCAGCGACAAAAGCGGATGGCTGGCAGGCGGCGGCTCGACTTCCTCCCACACGTCCAGACCGGCGCCAAATAATTTCCCGGCCTTGAGCGCGGCGCACAAAGCGGCCTCATCGACGATGCCCCCGCGCGCCACGTTGAGCACAATCGCGGTCGGTTTCATCAATGCCAGCTCGGCCACGCCCACCATGTGCCGGGTCTCCTCATTGAGCGGCACGTGCATGGTCAGTACGTCGACGCGCGGCAGCATCGCCTCAAGCGAGGCGACACGCTCATGCGGCAGGTCGGACCAGCGGCTCGCCGGCACATACGGATCATAGGCGAGAATTTTTGCGTTGAAAGCGCCGTGGTACTTGCGCGCGATCAGCGTGCCGATATTGCCCATGCCGACCACGCCGACCGTCTTCTCCCAGCTATCGAGACCGAGGTAGTCGTTTCTTTCCATCTTCGCGCCCGAGCGCAGGATGCGGTCCATCTCGGCCACGCGCCGCCCCAGGATCAGGCCCATCGCCAGCGCCAGTTCGGCCACCGCTTCGCTGTTCACACCCGGGTTGTTGCAGACCGTGACGCCGTGCGCCTTGGCCGCCTTAAGGTCCAGGGTATTGACGCCGACGCCCTGCTTGGCCACGACCTTGAGCTTTTTGGCCCTGGCAAAATCATCCGCCGTGACCGGCCGCATGCGCACCATCACCCCGTCCGCATCCTCGTGCCAGCCGGCCATGCGCGGGTCACCGTAGGGAACAACATCGCAATGCCGGCTGATGAACTCCACGCCGGCCGGATGAAAGACGTCGAGGCAATAGACTTTGAATTTACTCATGTTCGCGCTCCGTTCAATCCGTTTTCAAACGTGCGAATACAACAGGCGTCCGGCCACCGGCACGCGCGCGGTGAGGATGCAGCCGCTGCCCGCGTCTGTGATGAACAGGGTCTTGCGATCCGCTCCGCCGTAGCACAGGTTGGTCAGTACATCGCTTTTGCACGATTGCACGCGATACGCCGGCTCGCCGCGGTGGTTGAAAATCCACACCGCGCCCATGTCCGGGTGGGCCACCGCCAGGCCGTCGTTCTCGTCTATGGCCATGCCGTCAGGCCCGCGTCCGCCGGAGAGCTGAATCTGCAAGCCCATGCGCACCACGGTGCCATCGGGCGCAAAAGGCATGCGCCACACCGCATTGGCACGCGTCACCGCAACATAAAGGGTCTTTCCCGCGCCATCGAGAACCAGGCCGTTGGGACTGGCGACATTGCTGGCAATGCGTTGCGTCAGGCCCGCCGCCGTATGGCGGTAGACGCATCCTGTCGGGTCGGCAAGATCGCTCTGGCCCTGGTCGGTGAAATACAAATCACCGTTGAGCGCATAGGTCAGATCGTTGACGCCCTTGAAGCCCTGCTGGTGATAGCGCGTTACATGGGGCGTGAGCTTCGCCGTCCCGGTCTTGCCGGTTTCGAGCAACATGACGCCGTACTTGTGGTCGGCAACGACAATGCGCCCGTCCTTGTGGATCACCAGGCCGTTGGGCTCGCCGTCGTACTCGAGCACCAGCTCGAACTCGCCCTTGGGCGACACGCGGAAAATCCGGCCGTAGGGAATGTCCACGCACCACAGATAACCCTCACGGTCGAAAGTCGGCCCCTCGAGAAAGGAACCGGCGGCGACCACACTCTTGCCGGCGGCGATGCGCTCGGCCGGCATGCTGGTTTTCTGCAGCGCCTTGGGTACTTCGGCGAACACTTCAGTCTTGATCAATTCAGGTGGCGCGAAAAATCCCATATCAGTCTCCGTAGGCTTGTAGTGTGCCGCTCAAATCCGTTTGTAAATAATTGCATGTCATTGCGCGCGAAGCGAAGCAATCCCGTCCCACATGCGGAGCGCTCGGCATTGCCGCGAGATTGCTTCGTCGCTTTGCTCCTCGCAATGACAATCAAGGCTCACGTCGCAGCCGCCCCCTGTTTCCTGCCCGGATAATTCGGCAACTCAATCGCCAGCATGACGTTGCACAGGCTCTTGCCGTGAATATCCTGCGCCAGCGAAATGGTGACGCCGCCACCGAGCGCGTTCTCGAGCACAAAATTGAACGCCTTCAGGTTGCGAATCTCATGGCGCTTCACCGGCCCCTTGCCGATGAGCTTGTAGGCCTCGAGCACGCGCTCCTCGGTCAGTTCCCGCTGCAGGAAATCCCAATCCCTGTCGTCATAGCAAATGACCGAGATGTTGGAAGTGTTGCCCTTGTCGCCGGTTCGGCTGTGGGCCAGGTCATATACGCGCACGCTCATTTTCCGCCCTCCACAACGATTTCCGTTTTGACAAAATGCCGTGGCAGCAGCACCGATTTCACCGCCAGTACGTCTTTTACGCGGGGCTCGCAGGCGCCGCCCGAACCGCCGGGGCCGTGCATGTGCATGGCGCGGGTTTCGAATCCCACGGCATGCGCGGCCTTGCGCTCCTGCGCGCGGCCGGCCAGGCGCAAGCGCACCTCATACGGTTCGGGGCGATTGCCGTTGTCGCCGTGCAGGCTGGTCATGCCGATCAGGTCGACGCGAAAATCATCATAGGTGAAGCCGCGCCGGCGCAAGCGCTCCTGGATTATTTCGGCCGCCCATTTGGCGCGCGCCACCGCGCCTATGCCGCCATAGGACACTTCGCCCTCGCCGATATAGCCGTCGGCGTAACCAACGGTGACCTTGAGCGTATCGGTGCGCGGCCTTGCACGCGCGTGCTCGACGCGAACGCGGTCGGCGCTCTCCTGGGTGAACTTCAGTTCGGTGATATCGAGCACGCAATCGGGCGTGATGTAGGCCCTCGGGTCGTGCATTTCATAAATCAATTGCTCGGTGCAGGTCATGACGTTGAGCAGCCCCCCCGAGCCCGGCGTCTTGCTGATGACAATGCCGCCATCGGCGGTGACATCGGCAAACGGAAAACCATTATTGGCAAGGTCGGGCACATCCTTCACGCCGGGCCAGCCGAAACAGCCGCCGGTGACCGCCGCCGTGCATTCGAGCAGGTGGCCGGCCGCCGTGCCCTGGGCAAGTCTGGCGTAATCATCATAAGACCAGCCAAACTCGTACATCATCGGCCCGAGAAAATGCGACGGGTCGGCGACGCGGCCGGTCATCACCATCGGTGTGCCCCTGGCCAGCGCCGCGCTGACCAAGTCCGCGCCCAGATAGGCGTTGGCCGATGCGAGCTTGGGCAGCAGCGACTCGAGCGGCTCGCCGTTCTCCATCAGCCTCAGCTGCGGCATGCCGCGCACGATGTCGGTCACATCGTCACCGAGCACCACCGCCACCGGCATATCGCCCAGGCCGAGGTCTTTGGCTTCCCTGCGCGCGGCGCGCGCACCGCCCAGGGGATTGGCCGCACCCATGTTGCTGACAATGCGAATGCCTTTTTTGATGCAAGTGGGCAGCACCATGCGCAGGCGCTCGTGCAAAGAAGGCGTGTAGCCTTTTTCCGGATCCTTGACACGCGATTGATTTTCACGCGCCACCGTGCGCTCGGCGAGGCATTCGAACACCAGGTAATCAATGTCGCCGCGCTCGGCCAGTTCCAGCGCCGGCACCATGCGGTCGTCCGACGTGCCCGCTCCCGAGCCGACCCGTATCTTGTCGCGTTTGCCCATGCTGCCGTCTCTCCTTTGGTTGCCGTTGCGGTTTTACCGCTTCGCGTTATGGTATCGCTCGTTTATCTGCTCAGTTGCGTGCCCAGTTGCCTGCTTGCTTACCTGCCCGGGTTGCGTGCCCGGGTTGCTCGCTTATCCGGCGCGCGCATCGCGCAGCTTCGCCAGCACCGCCTCCGGCCAGAGGACCGCAAACGCGATGGCGATGGGCTCGATCGCCAGAGGCGTCGCGTGTATCAGCGCAATGCGCGCAGCGGCCATGTCCTGTTCCTTTGTCGGGGGTTTAGACGAGGCGTTCGGCAACGGCGCGACCAAAGGCAGCGCAACCGAGTTTTCCGCCCAGGTCGGCGGTGCGCGTGGCCGGGTCGTTCAGGCAGGCGTCAACGGCCGCCTCGATGGCGATAGCCGCGCTGGCCAGCGCGGCCGACATGTGCCGCCGCGACATCCACTCGAACATCATCGACGCCGACAGGATCAGCGAGGTCGGATTGGCTTTATCCTGCCCGGCGATGTCGGGCGCCGAACCGTGCTGCGCCTGGGCCACGCACAAGTCGTCGCCGGCATTGACCGAACCGGCGAGGCCCAGACTGCCGGACAACTCCGAGGCCTCGTCCGACAGGATATCGCCGAACATATTGGTGGTGACTATGATGTCAAAACGCATCGGGTCGCGCAGTATCAGCGCGGCCATGGCATCGACGATGATTTCCTCCAGTTGCACATCCGGAAACTCCCTGGCCACCTTGCGCACTTCGCGCAAAAACAAACCGTCGGAAATCTTTAATACATTGGCCTTGTGCACGGCCGTCACTTTCCTGCGCCGACCCGGCGCCTGCGCCGCCTCGAAAGCACGGCGCGCGATGCGCTCGCAACACTTGGCGGTGACGCGGCGCACCGCCATGGCCATGTCCTCGGTCGGCATGAACTCGCCTATGCCCATGTGCATGTTGCGGTCGGCGTAAAAGCCTTCGGTGCACTCGCGAAAGATGATCATGTCCACAGGCTTGCCGGTCAGCCCGACGCCCATGCGCGATTTGGCCGGGCGGATGTTGGCATACAAGTCGAGTTTGACGCGGAACGCCCCGGACGGATTAATGCCGCCTTGTTCGCGCGGCGGGTAATCCAGATGCGACACCGGGCCGAGGATCACTCCAGCGCATTTGCGGCCGGTCTCCAGAATACGCTCGGGCAGCGTCGTGCCTTCGGTCTTGAGCGTGGCAAAGCCCATCTGGTCATGCTTCCACTTGAGCCCGAGGCCGAATTTGGCATTGGCGCGGTCGAGCACGGCCAGCGTTGCCGCAGTGATTTCGGGGCCGATGCCATCGCCTGGCAATACGAGCACTTCCATGCATCTCTCCTGGGTTTTCGCGTTTGGGCTGGGGACGCAAGCATCAGGCTGAACCTGATAAACATCCAATCATTTTTATGGCAGACTTCATAAGCCTGACTTAACAGTCAAGCTTTAAATAGCCGATCCGGGAAAAACATCGCGCCATGATGGATTTACGCCATCTCGAAGTGTTCCACGCCATCATGCAGACCGGCTCGGTCACCGGCGCCGCACGCCTGCTCAATGTGTCGCAGCCGGCGGTGAGTTCCGTGCTCAAGCACTGCGAAGCGCGCATGAAAATAAAACTATTCACGCGCAGCGGCGGACGGCTGCAGCCAACGCCCGAGGCGGTGGCGATTTTTCCGGATATCGCCGCCATTTACGGCCGCCTTGATGCGGTGGGTCGCCTGGTACAAGATCTCGCCGGGGGAAGATTGGGCACGCTGTCGGTCGCAGGTTCGTTTCCTATCGCCAACGGCTATCTCGCCAAGGCGGTGGCGACCTTTATCACCGAGCGGCCGGGCACGCGCGTGACGCTGCAGTCTATGACCTCGCCGCAGGTGGTGGAGCGCGTCGCCAGCCGCGAGGTCGAGTTGGGCGTCGCCTACGAACCGGTGGTCAACCCGGAAGTGGAGACCGAGGTGCTGGTCAGCACCGGTGTCGCCTGCGTGATGCGCGACGATCACCCGCTGGCCAAGCGCAGCGAGGTCGATGTGCATGAACTGGAGGCCTATTCCATCATCACCTACCTGCCGCAAAACCTGTTGCGCGGCTACGTCGACCGCTACTTCAGCGCGGCGGGCATCGCACCGCACATCAGCGTCGAGATCAGCGTGTCCCTGACCGGCATGACGCTCGCCTACTACGGTGCGGGCATCGCCCTGGTTGAACCGTATTTGCTCGAGTCGATGCCCGTACCCGGTCTGGTGGCGCGGCCCTTGCGCCCGCGCATCGAGCTCAAGACCCTGCTGGTGCGCGCCCGCTCGGCGCCACGCTCGGCCATCATGGACACCTTTGTGCCGCACCTGAAAAAGACCGTGCTCGACATGCCAAGGCATTAGCCCTTCTTATGGACGCCCCCGCAATAGCGATTGGACGCTTAAGGCAGGCCGGCAGCAGAATGACCGCAGTGACGCAAACATAGCGGGCCGACAAATTCGGCAACGCCGGCGAAAAGGCAAACAGCATGAATTACACCACCTCCACCTTCAAATCGATTCGCCACCAGGTCAGTGCGAAAGAATGGCAGGCGCGACTGGAACTTGCCGCCTGCTACCGGCTGGTCGATCGCTTCGACATGACCGACCTGATTTACAACCACATCACGCTGCGCATCCCGGGCACCGATCACCTGCTGATCAACCTGTACGGCCTGCTCTACAAGGAAATCACCGCATCCAGCCTGGTCAAGATCGACCTTGCCGGCAACATCCTGTGGAAGCAGGACACCGACTACGGCATCAACCGTTCCGGCTATGTCATACACGGCTGCATTCATGAGGCGCGGCCGGACGTTGAATGCGTCATCCATACCCACACGCGTGCCGGCATGGCCGTGTCGGCGATGAAATGCGGCCTGCTGACCTTGAGCCAGACCGGCATCCGCTTTGTCGATCACATCGGCTATCACGACTATGAGGGGCCGGCCATAGACCTGGCCGAACGCGAACGCCTGGTCGCCCACCTCGGACCGCACAGCGCGCTGGTGTTGCGCAACCACGGCCTGCTCACCTGCGGTCCCAGTGCGGGGGAAGCCTTCAACCTGCTCTACAACCTGGAGCTCGCCTGCCGCACCCAGGTCGATGCCATGGCCGCCGGCACCGACCTCACCATTCCATCGGAGGCGGTGCTGGCCAAGACCGCGCACCTGTACCAACCCGGCGCGCGCCGGCCCTACGGCGTGCTCGAATGGCATGCCATGCTGCGCTTGCTTGAGGCCGAAGCGGGCCAGTCGGGCTTTCCACCCTACTCGAACTGACTGCCATAGCGGCATGTTTGAGACGCGCGCCTAGCCAGGGCTATGGCGTGGCTTTTGGCGGCGCCATCCCATCGTCCTTGTGAGCGCCGTCGCAACACCACCAGATTGCCGCGTCGGCTTCGCCTCCTCGCAATGACAGGGATTTTTGTCCTTGCGAGCATCCCTTTGTCATTGCGAGCGCAGCGAAGCAATCCCGTCGTCCTTGCGACCGCCGTCGCAACACCACAAGATTGCCGCGTCGGCTTCGCCTCCTCGCAATGACATGGCCTTGTTATACCCCGCTGGTTTGCGCTGCATCAAGGCGGGCACGGCGCCGGCGGGCGACAATGGCCTCACTGCTGCCGACACGGCTTTCACCCCTTGA
>CAMDRY010000152.1 GCA_945906975.1 Bordetella parapertussis
AAGCTGCCGTGACAAATACGGCCTGCACTGCGCCACCTCGCCCGGATCCGGATTCCTGCTCCCCGGTGGACTACACTTAAGGATGTTGGATAGGTAGACGTTTTTCCCCCGCGCCAATCCGATCGCTGCAATCATATTGTCCAGCAGCAGCCCGGCCTGGCCGACGAAGGGCTCGCCACGCGCATCCTCCTCCACCCCTGGGGCCTCCCCGATCAGCAACCAATCCGCTGTTTCGTCACCAACGCCGAATACCGTCTTTTTCCGACTCTTGTGCAAGCCGCAGGCGTCGCAAGCCTCAACGCTTTGCTTTAGTGCGGGCCAGTCCATACGCACTATTCGCGCTGGACGATCGGAGTCTGCGCCCGCTGCCCCCGTTGTACCAATGGATATCGGCAAAGGCACTGAACTGTCGATGACCTCGGCAGAAGCCCCTGCAAGCGCTTCGTCCCTGCCCTGGTCCATCTCACCATCGCGTGAACGCCAGACCGGGGCCAGGCCCAACTCTTCCAACAGAATCCCGCGGCGTGAACTCAAAGCTTTCGAGAAAGGACGTTTGCGTCCTCCCGCCCATCGCGTGCCGGATAATAATTTCGCCGCATCCCTATCACATCGAATCCGTGCTTCACATAAAGTCGTTGGGCTCCGATATTCGAGGTCCGAACCTCAAGGAACAGCTGCGTCGCGCCATAATCGCGCGCGGCCGCCATTTCCGACTCCAGCAGTCGTCCGCCAAAACCGCGACCCTGGAAACTTAGCGCAATGCTCAAGTTCAACAAGTGCGCCTCATCCGCCGCGTGGATGAGGACGGCATAACCGAGGACCTGTCCTGCCTCCAAAAGCATCGAGCAACGATAGCCGGCGGCGAGAGAATCACGAAAATTTCCGCGGGTCCACGGAAACTCATAGATCTCCTCCTCGATGCGCATCACCGCTTCAAGATCAGTGGGCAACATGGGTCTCAGCTCTGATCGGGCTTGCAAGACGGCACTCATTGGAATCCGGGAAGTTTCAACGTTCGGTTGTTTTAAGCGCTACTTTGTCGCGGACATAAAATGGCGCCGCAAGGGCCGCATCAATACCCTCGTTGTTCAAGAAGCGAGGCACTGCAAGACGCAACATCGCCGAAGCCTGCGGAAAAAAATCCGGCATCGTCGCAACGAGCGAATCACCATAGCGTTTTTGCAGCATCGTTCCATGAAGCACAAAACCACTACCGCAGCCAGTCCAGCCCTCTCCAGGAAGCGCAGGAACCGATTCTGGGGCAAACAGGCCCGGAGGGCAGATTTCTTTCCACTTTGCCGACCCGCACTTTACATAGGCTCCGTGGTAGACCTCCCCCATGCGGGCATCGAGACAGACCACCACCTTTTCCGCCTGTGCGGCCTCTGCCACCGATTCCAGACTGCCGATGGCAATCAAGGGAATCCCGCGCGCCAGTGCGAGGCCCTGGGCGACTCCGCAGGCGATGCGCAAGCCGGTAAACGAACCTGGCCCTGCGCCGAATATCACCGCGTCTACCTCCGCCATCGTGACACACGAGGACGCCAGTAAAGCGTCAAGTTCGTCCAGCAATAATTCCGAGTGCCTTTGTCCAGCCAAGATCAGGCGATCGAAAACCAGCCCCTGTCGCGACAGCGCGAGGGAGAGATATTCAGTCGAGGTTTCGATTGCAAGCAGGTTCATGGCGAACGGTCCGATGCGCCTTGAAACAAGCGCGATTTTCCAAGACGGATTCTAGCCTATCGCTCGCCCACAACATGCCCTGCCTTGACGCGCCTTCGCCATGCGTACAACATGCGCTTTCCGCTTTATCGAAAGCTATACATTCCCACGCATATGGCTAAAAAACTTTTTCGGATCGCCGCAATCCCCGGCGACGGTATAGGCAAGGAAGTCATACCGGCGGGAATCCGGGTATTAAATGGAATCGCCAAAAGCTCTGGACGTTTCGCCTTCAGCTTCAAGACTTTTTTATGGGGCAGCGACCTTTACCTGCGCCGTGGTTGGTATATCCCGGAGGGCGGCCTTGAGCAGCTGAAGAAATTTGATGCGATTTTTTTTGGGGCGGTGGGGTCCCCCAAGGTGCCCGATCACATATCGCTATGGGGCTTGCGCCTGCCCATCTGCCAGGGCTTTGACCAATATGCCAACGTTCGACCGGCGCGGGTGCTGCCAGGCGTGCAAAGTCCGTTAAAGAATGCCGAAAAGATCGACTGGGTGATCATCCGTGAAAACTCAGAGGGCGAATATTCCGGCTCGGGCGGTCGCGTGCATCGCGGACTCCCCGCCGAGCTCGCCACCGAAATCTCCGTATTCACCCGTAGTGGCTCGGCCCGCATCCACCGGTTTGCTTTTGAACTGGCCATGAAACGGCCGCGCCGGCATCTCACACTCGTCACAAAATCCAATGCGCAACGCCATGGCATGGTGTTGTGGGATGAGGTGTTTTATGAGGTCGCAAAGGAGTACCCGAAAGTGAAAACCCAAAGGGTTCTCGTTGATGCGGTCACCACCATGATGGTCAGCAAACCCGAGTCGCTCGATGTCATCGTCGCCTCCAATCTGCACGCCGACATTCTTTCCGATCTGGCCGCGGCGCTGTCAGGCAGTCTGGGCATCGCGCCCACCGCAAACCTGAATCCGGAGCGTGAATTTCCGTCGATGTTCGAACCCATACACGGCTCGGCCTTTGACATCACGGGAAAAGGCATCGCCAATCCCATCGCCACATTCTGGACCGCTGCGATGATGCTTGAGCATCTGGGCGAGCCCGCCGCTGCGAAGCAGCTGATGAAGGCCATCGAAACGGTCACGGCGCGACAGATATTCACCCCCGACCTGGGTGGCAACGCCACCACCGCTGAGGTGACCAAAGCCGTATGCACACTGCTCTGAACATCGCCAACAGAATGACGGCTAGCACAATCTGCACGACCGGCCACACCGGAAAAGTCCTCAAGGCAGCGGTTTGATCACCGATCCGTGGTTCTGGCTGGTGGCTGTCGTCGCCGTGCTCCTGACCGGCATTTCCAAGGGCGGCCTAGGAGGCGGCGTCGGCGGCTTTGGCGTTCCAATTATGGCGCTGGTCATCGCGCCTCCGCAGGCGGCCGCGATCATGCTGCCGGTCCTGTGCATCATGGACCTAACCGGGTTCCAGGCCTATTGGGGCAAATGGGACAAACGGGTAATGAAGGTGATTGTTCCCGCCGGATTCATCGGCATCATTGCCGGAACACTGACTTTCAGCCACCTCAACAACGACTGGATCCGTTTGATGCTGGGCCTGATCTCGTTAGGATTCCTCGCTTACAACCTGACAAAAAAACATGGCGTCGAACGCCCGCAGCTATCGGCAGGCCATGGCTGGTTCTGGGGCAGCATTTCCGGATTTACCAGCTTTGTTGCGCACGCGGGGGGGCCTCCCTTATCGGTGTACCTGCTGGTTCAACGGCTGGATAAAACAGCGTTCGTCGCGACCTCCCTGATTTTTTTCGGTAGCATGAACTACGCCAAAATTCTGCCCTATTGGTGGCTGGACCTGTTCGATGCCCGCAACCTGCTGACGTCCCTGGCCCTCATCCCGCTTGGCGTCGCAGGCACACGACTTGGCGTGTGGCTGCATAAGCGCATCGACCCCGTCCTGTTCTTCAGGATTGTCTACGTCGCATTCTTTCTAACCGGCACAAAACTGTTATGGGATGGCTTGCACGGACTTATTTGAGGCGAACAAGCAGGCTGTCCAGACCCGCGAGCATTTGCCGGATTTCTGCGTCTGAAACATTCAGCGCGGGCATGAAACGCAAGGTCGCCGGCCGGGGTGAATTGAGCAGAAGCCCCTCAACACGCGCCTGCTCAACCAGCGCAGCACCAATGTCACTGCCGAGTTCCAGCGCCTGCAGCAGCCCGTCACCGCGGACCTCTCCCAAACCGTGCTTCACGGACAAGGCAAGCAGTCCGGCACGCAGCACACCGCCAGCCTCGTTTACCCTTTGCAGGAAGCCTGGCGCGCCAACCGTCTGCATTACCGCGCAACCGACGGCGGCCATGAGCGCATTGCCGTTATAAGTCCCCCCCTGGTCGCCCGTTTCAAAGCAGCAGACCGCCTCTGCCGCGACCAGCGCCGCGAGCGGAACACCGCCGCCAATCCCCTTACCCAAGGTCATGATGTCAGGACGAACCCCGGAATGCTCAAATCCATAAAGAGTCCCGGTGCGGCCAATCCCTGTTTGCACCTCGTCCAAAATAAGCAACATCCCCTCGCGTTGCGTGAGTTCGCGCAATGCTTGCAAAAAATCCTTAGTCGCCGGCAAAACACCCGCCTCACCTTGCGTGGGCTCAAGCATGATCGCGGCCACATCGTCGGCCAGCAACGCCTTGACCGAAGCAAGGTCATTCAGGTCGGCTTTCGGGAAACCGGGCACCTTGGGCTCGAATAACTTGTCCCAATTGGGCTTACCCGACGCCGACATGGTCGCAAGCGTGCGCCCGTGAAATGCGTGGTCGAAGGTGATGATTTTGTACGCACCCTTGCGGTGCAATCCACCCCATTTACGCGCCAGTTTTATCGCACCCTCATTGGCTTCCGCGCCACTATTGGCAAAAAATACCCGATCGAGCCCGGATGTTGCCGTAATCATCTGCGCCAGGCGCGCCGACGGTTCGTTGTAAAACGCCGGGCTGCAGTTGATGAGCGTGCGCGCCTGCTTGTCCAGGGCATCGACAATTTCCTTTGGCGAATGGCCCAGGCAGTTGACCGCCCATCCTTGAATGAAATCCAGATAGCGGCGTCCCTCGCTATCAGACAACCAGGAACCCTCACCGGAAACAAACACCAGTTCAGGCCGGCTGGTTATCTGCATCAATGCATTTAGCGGGTAGTCACTTGACTTCATTTTTCTCTCTTTCAGAAAATCGTTACATCCGATAATTTTGGCTAAAACGAAAAAGCCACAGCGTCGAGTCTGTGGCTTTCATATTCGCAACGCATTACAGCGTCAGGCCGCGCACACAACCCTTTGAAGGAAAAAAAACAGACGGCGATGGACACAGAAAATCATAGCGTTCATTCTCGTGCCATGGCAAATGCCTGTCAAGGCGGCCGGGCTCCAAAACGACGGAAAAGCATCAAAACAAGCACAAAAAATCCTCCTCAATGCGATCCACCCTGACGACGTCCCCGGGGGCCGCTTTTTCGAAGTCCGAAGTAATTTACGGACAGATAGCTGTCTCAGAGCGATTGCCCCGGAACAATGCACGCAAAAGAGATGAACCGGCAACAAACCTGCTACTCATCGACTTTGACCAATCCGATTAGCGCACACAGGATGCTAGACTTCTTGCCAGAAAAAAATACGCAAAGCGAGCGCACGCATGAGTGACATCCTTCTCGAACAAGCCGGTGGTTATGCAGTACTCACACTAAACCGGCCGGAAAAGCTCAACAGTTTCACCGCGGCAATGCATGCCGAAATGCGTGCCGCGCTAGAGACCATCGAAAAAACTCCCGAAACACGCGCTCTTATAATCACCGGAGCCGGACGGGGGTTTTGCGCCGGACAGGACCTTGAACAGCGCAACATGAGTCCCGGTGCTGCGCCCCCCGATCTGGGGCATACCATCGGCGAGTACTACAACCCACTTGTCCGCGCATTGCGCGCTCTGCCCCTGCCGGTCATCGCCGCGGTAAACGGCGTCGCAGCTGGTGCCGGTGCCAATATCGCACTAGCCTGTGATTTTGTAATTGCCGCCAAATCGGCATCATTCGTCCAGGCGTTCTGCAAGATAGGCCTGATACCGGACTCTGGCGGCACCTATTGGCTACCCCGCCTCGTCGGCGACGCGCGGGCACGCGCCCTGGCGATGCTGGGGGAAAAATTATCCGCAGAAAAAGCAGCCGAGTGGGGATTGATCTGGCGTGCCGTTGATGACGCCGACCTGCTCCCCGAGGCACGGAAGCTCGCGGCCCATTTTGCCACCGCGCCCACGCTCGGTATAGCCGCTATCAAACACGCGCTGCAAGAGAGCGCCAACAGCACGCTCGACACCCAATTGGATCTGGAACGGGATATCCAGCGCAAGCTCGGCGTCAGCGACGATTATCGCGAGGGCGTCAAGGCTTTTATCGAAAAACGCGCACCACAGTTCAAAGGACGCTGAAACATGGATCCCAACACACTAGCCGTCGCGGTAGCAAAAATACTGCACAAAGAAGACAGCTGTGCGCTTGCGCTTGGCATTGAAGTTCTGGAGGTCCGCCCCGGATTCGCCCGCCTGTGCATGCGAATCCGCGAAGACATGGTCAACGGCCACAAGATCGCCCACGGGGGGATGATATTCACGCTATCGGATACCGCCTTCGCGTTTGCATGCAGCAGCCACAACAAGCGTGCGGTGGCCGCCGCTTGCTCCATAGAATTTCTTCGCGCGACCCAGTTGGGGGAGCTACTCACCGCCACCGCGACCGAGCAAAACATGAGCGGGCGGCACGGCATTTACGATGTCCGCGTAACCAATCAAGATGGCGATCTTGTCGCGCTGTTCCGCGGAAAATCGACACAGATAAGAGGCCATTTCGTCGACGAGGCGGGTGCCGAAACCTGAGGAGAAAAAGCCATGGGGACGCAGAGAATAAGAAAATTAACCTGCGAAAAGACTTTTGTACAGGAAAAGGGCGGCGAAACATCTGGACTTCCGCTCGAACCAATTGAGAAAGTCCCGCCGGACGAACTGCGTGCACTGCAGTTGGCATGAATGAAGCGGTCGCTGCAGCACGCTTACAAGAATGTGCCGCACTATCGAAAAAAATTCGACAAACCGTTCATTTCATGAATCGATGCAGGTAGCCTTGCTTACTTGCGTTATCGATATTTTCGCGAAACACCTTCGCATCACGACTCAAGGCCTCGGTGCGTTGCGCCATTTCCGCCTTGAAAGCGTCGGACTGCAGCAATCCAGCAAAGCGCGACGCGACCTCGGCGACAGGGGTATAGGGCGGGGCGCAATCCTCTCGATAGCGCGCCAACCCGGCTTCAAGTGTCTGGTTGATGTTGGGAATCCGGTCACAAAGATCGAATGAAATATGAAGACTATGGCTGCCGGGTGTTTCGCACTTGTGCGGCACACCGCTACGCACATACAGGGCATCACCGGGTTTAAGCACAAATTCGGCAACCTGCCGGCCCATTTGCGCAGGACTCAGATCGACAAGATTGACCATGCGCGGGGCCTGCCGATTGTAGAGACGCCATTTTTTTTCGCCAGAGAGCTGGATGACAAGAACGTCATCCGTATCCAGGTGCCCGCCGTAGACCTCATTCGCCTGCTGCGA
>CAMDRY010000153.1 GCA_945906975.1 Bordetella parapertussis
CGCTTTGGTACGCAGTTAAAGTAAAATTGCGTCTTTTCCGCCACGAATCCACCCCATGCGTGTTTCGCAATTCTTCCTTTCGACCCTCAAAGAAGCCCCCTCCGACGCTGAACTGATCAGCCATCAATTGATGATGCGCGCCGGACTGATTCGTCGTCTGGCGGGCGGGATTTACACTCTTATGCCAATGGGCCTGCGC
The DNA here is from genome assembly GCA_945906975.1 of Bordetella parapertussis. The sequence goes on from CAMDRY010000153.1 coordinate 200, forward strand.
GTTGTGCGAAAGGTCGAGGCAATCGTGCGCGAAGAGATGAACCGCGCCGGCGCAATCGAATTGGCAATGCCTGTCGTGCAGCCGGCGGAGCTTTGGCAGGAATCGGGCCGGTGGCAGGCGTATGGGCCTGAATTACTGCGCTTCAAGGATCGGCATGACCGTGATTTTGTGATTCAGCCAACTTCGGAGGAAGTGGTCACCGACATCGCCCGTAGCGAAATAAAAAGCTACCGCCAGTTGCCGGTGAACTTTTACCAGATCCAGACAAAATTTCGCGATGAGCGCAGGCCGCGCTTTGGCGTAATGCGCGGTCGAGAGTTCACGATGAAGGACGGCTACTCCTTCCATGCAAGTCATGAAGACCTGCAACGCGAATATGACAACATGTTTAGCGCTTACGCACGTATCTTCACCAGATTGGGCCTGAAATTTCGCGCTGTCGCAGCCGACACCGGATCAATCGGCGGTACCGGCTCGCACGAATTCCACGTACTGGCCGACTCTGGCGAAGACGCCATTGCATTTTGCCCACACTCCGATTACGCGGCAAACATAGAACTGGCGGAAGCGCTGCCGCCCTCAAACGCGCGGCCCCCCGGCGCAGAGTCAATGAACAAAGTACCCACACCCGGGAAAAAGACCTGCGAAGACGTCTCCGCCTTGCTCGGTTTGCCGCTCGCCCGTTCAGTCAAGGCAATCGCGGTTGTGCCAGAGGAGGCCGTCCCAGGTCAGAAACAGCTTCACCTGCTGCTGCTGCGCGGCGACCACACTCTGAACGAAATCAAGGCAGCGAAAATTCCTGGATTGCCCCCCTTTCGCTTTGCCTCCGAGGCGGAAATTCGCGAACACTTGGGATGCGAGCCAGGATATATCGGCCCGGTTGGCACCGGCAACTCGGTCAGGGTAATCGCTGACCGCACCGTCGCCGCGATGGGCGATTTCCTCTGCGGCGCCAATGTGGCGGGGCATCACCTCACAGGCGTGAACTGGGGACGCGATCTTCCTGAAGCGGAAATTGTCGCCGACATTCGCAACGTCATGGCTGGCGACCCGTCACCCGATGGCAAAGGCACGCTTGAACTTTGCCGTGGGATCGAAGTCGGTCACATTTTCCAGCTGCGGACGAAATATTCCGAGGCGCTCAAATGCAGCTTTCTTGACGATACAGGCAAACAACGCTTTGCGGAAATGGGCTGCTACGGCATCGGCATAACCCGCATCGTCGGTGCAGCAATCGAGCAAGGACACGACGACCGCGGCATCATTTTCCCGGATTCGATCGCGCCCTTCCAGGTGGCGATTGTTCCGATCGGATACAAAAAAAGCGCGGCGGTGCGTGAAGCCTGCGACAAACTCCACGACGAATTGACCGCCGCCGGGCTCGAGGTGTTACTCGATGATCGCGATGAGCGACCCGGGGTCATGTTCGCAGACATGGAGTTGATCGGAATTCCCCATCGCATAACAGTCGGAGATCGCGGCCTTAAAGAGGGAAAACTGGAATACCAGCACCGCGCCGATCGCGCGGCGACCGCATTGACCGCTGCCGAAGTGCTGACAAGGCTCACCCCGACCTAATGCTGCGTCCGCTGGTTGCGTTAGCGCTCTACTGCCTGCCCGTCTTCGCCCTTGCGGGCGCACAGCAGTACGAACCACTAGCCGCCAGCGTTAGGGCGGCCATGTCAGCCGACATCGCCGACCGCGCTCCAGCCTCGCTGCAGTTCGAAAACGCCGAAGACAGCCGCAAATGGCTGGCCGAAATGTCGGTGCGATTGCTGCGGCGTATTCCGGATCGTAAATCACGCGTGGATTTTCTTGCCGCCTTGCACTATGAGGCAAGGCGCGCCGGCCTGGATCCACAAATGGTGCTCGGCTTGATTCAGGTGGAAAGCGGTTTCAAGAAATATGCGGTATCCCACTCCGGCGCCCGCGGCTTCATGCAGGTGATGCCATTCTGGGTGGCGTTGATAGGGCAAAAAAACAACAACCTCTTCAGCCTGCGCATGAATCTTCGCTACGGCTGCGTCATCTTGCGCCACTACCTGGACATGGAAAAAGGCGACTACTTCCGGGCGCTGGGCCGCTATAACGGCAGCCTTGGCCGTCCAGAATACCCAAACGCCGTTCAGTCTGCCTGGAAAACCAGCTGGAGCTACGACGGCAAATTGAGCTGACTGGTTCGGTTCAAGCCTTCGCGGGAAAAATCGTCGCGATCGTCGCCTGTATCGCCTCAGCAGCGGCGCGCTGGTCTGCCGCCTGCCGGATGGGCCTGCCTACCACGATATAGTCGGCACCATTTGTAAAGGCCTGCGCCACATCGACCGTGCGTTTTTGATCATCGGCAGGCCGGTTTTCCACCGGACGAATACCCGGCGTGACCACCATAATCTTCTCACCCAATTCTTTTTTCAACGCTGGCGCCTCAAGCCCGGAGGAGATGACGCCATCGCAACCGGCCGCGAGACAGCGCCGGGCCCGCGATAACACCAGTTGCTGCACATCACACGCAAACCCCAGATCATCCAGATCGCCGCGATCAAGGCTGGTAAGGACGGTAACGGCAAGTATTTTTACATCGCCCTTTTCAGCGCCAGCTGCCTCCATTATCGCTTGGTTGCCATGAACTGTCGCGAATGCGACACCTCTATGTCGCAATCCCCGCACCGCCGACCTGACCGTTTCCGGAACATCAAAGAATTTCAGGTCGACAAATACCTTCTTATTACGTGCCACGAGCCAGTCAATCAACTCAAAGTAGCCTCCAGCCATGAACAATTCCAGACCTATCTTATAAAACTCCACTGAGTCTGCGAGCCCCTCGACAAACACCTTCGCCTCATCGGAACTGGGCAAATCAAGCGCACAAATCAGGCGCTCACGTGGCGGGATGGCTTTTCGGGAAACAAGTCCGTCTGACATCAGAACTCCTTTAAGACGCGATCATAAATTGACCCTGCGCATTCGTTGCCACACAAGCCAAAAATAGAATTAACACACTGATTTTTAACCATATTTAAAATACGTGCATTATGTCACAGTCACGCGCTTTCCATGGCATGGGAGTTGCAAGGATTAACAGCAATCCTGAACCAATACCATCAATGTCTGAAAATTCAACACGCATTTTAGCCGAACATGCCATCTCTACTGACACTTCCACTTCCTGCTCCGGCCGCTAACCGGCGTTTTGCACTGTCTGTCGCTGAAACGCAGAACTGGCTGGCTTCGCTTCCAATGGACAACGCCCCGGAAGCAGGCCGTTGCGTCGCAGACCAGATTGCCGCGCTAAACCGCGGCAGCTCTCCGCTGCGGGAGCGCCTTGTACTGACGGCCTTGCTCCGCGATTGCGCCGAACAACTTTTTCCGGCGCTGAACACACAGATCGCCGACGCTCAAATTCCGCTTCAGTCAAGCTCACGGACGATCGCCCGCTTGATCGACGACCTGCTTTGCGAACTTGCCTACGCCTATAAATTAGCCGCTGTCGAGCTGTCTGGGTGCTGGTTCCGGTTAGGCGTGGCAAGGCGGCTGCATCTCCCGGTGACGCGTGCCATACAAATGCTAGCAAGAAGGCTTGCCCTGGCCCATCGCATTTATGCTCCCGTGCCGCCGGCCGTATGGCTCGACATGCACCAACTCTACCGTCTCGCACGCCTTCACCACATTGAGAAACTCGGCCTCTCCAGCCAGAACGACAGCCCGCTGGCAATTTATCGCGACGCACTGTCCCTCAACTTCGCCGGCCCGCACAAGATGATGCAGGGAGAACTCGGTCTGGCAATGGAATTTCTGAGCGGTAACGGGGAGCTTGCCGTATTCCTTGACTCGGTGCCGCAAGACCCGGTGGACGGGCTTTTCGTCATACAGCCGGGAAGGGATGCACCAGGAATCCGCTGGAGCAAGCGACATGCGCGTAACCCGAACATGAGTATCGAAGCAGATGAGCTTGTGCTCAACACTTCGCGACTCGCCGATCGCGCGCTGCAATTGGTTGATGCGATGCCGGATGCGCGCTCCGGATCTACACCAAGCGGAGCACCACCTCCCCCGGATGGCGACCTCTTGCGCAAGCTTGTGCGCCACTGGACCGCATCTATGGGGCGCCAATACAGCCGTTTGCGGCGCAATACCCGCGTGGACATCTGCATCGGACTGCATGGCGTTTGGAATTTTTTGCGCAGATCCAATGACAGCGGAATGGTCCAGACGAGCGAGTGGATGGTCAACAACGAAAGTCCGGGGGGATTTGCGCTCATGCACGTGAGCGGTCCGGTAGAGCCGTTGAAAGTGGGCGAAGTGCTGGGCGTACGAAGCCGCGACAGCGACCGCGTGCATATCTGCATTGTGCGCTGGGTGTTATCTGACAGCCCGGAACATGTGGAACTGGGACTGGAGGCGGTGTCGCCCAACGCCAAACCGGTATCCATTGCGCGGCTCGCCAGCTCGGACGGCTACGCACTATCCACCGAACCGGGATTGCTATTACCCGAAATTCCAGCATTGAACCGTGCAGCCTCGATTCTGACGATGCCAGGGAGCCTATCTTCTTCCAGCGAATTTCATTTTGGTGAACCGGAGCAACGCGTGCGGGCGACGCATTTGGTCGAACAAACCTTGTCGCTTCAACTTTTTCAGTTCAGCCCGGCGAACTGATTGGCCCTTCCACACCGGCGGCGACATCCAGCGACACGCGCTTGATTGAAATCCCCAAGGCTTGCTCCACACCGGACTCAAGGCGCTCCGAAAGTCCTTGTAACAACGCCCGTCGGGTATCGTAGTCCGCAGTGTTGGCATGATCAGGCATCCACTGACCCAATAATCGCGCTAAGGCGCCGGGATGATACACAAATTCGCGATAGACCTGCGCCACGGTCAGATGCTCCGGGTCACACGCCAGTGTCCAGTGATCGTCCTTTGATCTTGTCACCCAGCCCGCCTCCGCCAGTCGGTTCAGTAAGACCTCAGACTCCTCGCGCGGCAAAGCCGCAGCCGCAGCGATCTGGCTTACCCCGGGGAGTTCCGCGCGCTGCTGTGCCAGTACCAAGACGCGTAATACTGAAAGCGCATCGGCGAATAACGCCCCGACCGGACGCCGCCCCGCCGGATGCAAACGGGCGTAATCGGGCGCCGCCGCAGCAATGATCGCCCCCAGAACAATGACCAGCCAGGATAGGTAAATCCAGAGCAGAAAAATAGGAATACTGGCAAATGCCCCGTACACCATCGAAAAGGTGGGAACCTTGGTGACATAAAGCGCAAATCCGCGCTTCATTAGTTCAAACAGCAAGCCGGCGGCGATACCGCCGATCACGGCGTCGCGCGGTCGCATTTGCCGGTTGGGGACAACAAAGTACATCAGTGAGAATGCCAGGATGGTCAGGGCAATGGGCACGATGCGTAACAAGGTTTCAGCAGCAAACGGGATTTGCCTCGCGATACCCATCGAAATACTCACCAAGTACGAGGAGATCGACAAACTGGCACCGATGAGAATCGGCCCCAGCGTCACCCCTGCCCAATACATCATGATGCGTTGGGCAATGGGTCGCGGCCGGGTAACGCGCCAGATCGAATTAAAAGCCCGCTCGATCGTGAACATCAGCGTAAAGGCGGTAACACCCAAAAACAAGGTACCCAAGGCGGTAAGCCGCCCGGCGCGCGCGCTGAATTGCTCCACATAACGCGAGATCATCTTGGCGCTCATCTCGGGAAGTAAATTTTGTAACACAAACAATTGCAGTTGCTCGACAAGACTCGCGAATACCGGATAGGCGGATATCAGCGTTAGCGCGATCGTGACCAGCGGTATCAGCGACAACAGTGTCGTAAACGTCAGACTGGACGCAAGTTGCAGGCTCTTGTCCTGATGAAATCGCCGCAGCACGTGCCAGAAAAATCTCAACAACAGCCGGATGTGATGTCGCACGGTTAAGTTCGGCCCTGAGGGGCAAGTAAGGCGAGTCCGTATAATAACAGCGCCCCTAACCAAACCTTCTCTCTCCATTCCATGTCCGACATCCTTGTCCTCTATTACAGTCATCACGGCTCCGTGCGTGAAATGGCGCGATGTATCGCCCGCGGCATCGGCGAGGTTGACGGCGCGAGCGCGCGCTTGCGCACTGTGCCAAAAATATCGACAGTCATCGAGGCCGTTGCGCCGGCAGTGCCGGGTGAGGGCGCACCCTATTGCACCGGACGCGATCTTGAGGAATGCATAGGACTCGCACTCGGCAGCCCGACGCGTTTTGGCAACATGGCCGCACCGATGAAGTATTTCTGGGACGGCACCGCGGAAGAATGGCTGAAGGGTGCACTTTCGGACAAACCAGCCGCGGTCTTCACTTCAAGCGGATCAATGCACGGCGGACAGGAAAGCACCCTGCTTTCCATGATGCTGCCCTTGCTGCATCACGGTATGCTGATGGTGGGGCTACCCTATACCGAACCAGAACTGGCCTCGACACAGTCAGGCGGCACGCCCTACGGTGCCAGCCATCATGCCGGCATGGCAGGCGACCGGCCCGTGGATGCGACTGAGAAAAAACTCTGCGTCGCTCTGGGTCGGCGACTGGCGCAAGTTGCCATCAAGCAAGCCCGGCCATGATGCTCGAAAGATCCCGCATCGCCGCCATCGCCCACGCGGGCGCATGCGTCAGCCTGATCGCCCTTATTTTCCTTTGCCTGACCTGGGAACTGTGGCTAGCCCCGCTGCGCCCCGGCGGGTCATGGCTGGTACTAAAGCTTTTGCCCTTACTCGCCGCCCTGATGGGCGTGTTGCGCGGAAGGCGCTATACCCTGCAGTGGGGATCGATGATGATCCTCGCGTACTTCACTGAAGGCACAGTCAGGGCATGGTCTGAAGCGGGCGTCGCACGCGGGCTCGCACTTGGCGAGATACTGCTCGCGCTAATATTTTTCTCCGCTGCATTGATCTACGCGAGATTTACCAGAGGCACCAGATAAAGGCCGAAAACACCACCGTCCCGGCCAATCATCGACTGAAAACCCGTATATGGACCCCTCCTCGTTTGCAAGCTGACCGTTCTTTGGCGTGTAGGTACGACTGCGCACGTATATTCGGTCTCTAACTGCAGCATCGAGCGATCGA
>CAMDRY010000154.1 GCA_945906975.1 Bordetella parapertussis
AAGGTGTCTTTGTACACGTCGTGGAAATCGCGCGGACTGCCGCGCAGCACGCGGTTGTCGGTGAAATCGCTGTGCGGCAACGCCACCAGGCTTCCTGCCGGTGTTTCAACGACATAAGGCAGGTCGGTGTCGTGGTAATCGCCGTGCCATAAAAATCCCTGTTCGGCCAGAATCCTTGCCGTGTGCGGGCTGGGCGTCATGCGCGGGCTTGCCCAACCGACCGGGCGCTGGCCTGAAATGGACTCGATGCTGTCGCAGCAGCGCTTGATCAAGTCCCGCTCCTCTTGCTCGGAGCAGTAGGGCATGAACATGTTCTGCGTAGAAGAATGCCCGGCGATCTCGTGCCCGCCCTGCGCGATCGCCTTGCCCGCTTCGGGGAAGCGTTCGATGGCCATCGCATTGGCAGCCACCGTGGCGCTGACGCCAAAGCTCTCCAATAGGCGCAGCAGCCGCCAAATGCCGGTGCGCCCGCCGTAATGCGCCCAAGCGATGGATTGCAGGTCGAGCGTTCCCTCGCGCAGGCCGCTCGCCATCGGGCCGTAAGGCGGGCCTTTGCCCTCAGGCCAGGCCTCGAACATCACCGTCACCATCACGGCGATGCGCGCGCCCTCCGGCCATTGCATGGCCGCTTCGTGCTGGTTCACCATGATCAGGCCTTGCTGTAAATCTGCGCACCCTTCTTGACGAACTCGATGGCTTTTTCTTCCATCCCCTTTTTCAGGGCCGCCTCCTCGCCCACCCCCTGCTTCGCCGCATAGTCGCGCACGTCCTGGGTGATTTTCATCGAGCAGAAATGCGGGCCGCACATGGAGCAAAAATGCGCCACCTTGGCGCTGTCCTTGGGCAGGGTTTCGTCATGGAAATCGCGCGCCTTATCCGGGTCAAGGCCGATGTTGAACTGGTCTTCCCAGCGAAATTCGAAGCGCGCTTTCGACAAGGCGTTGTCACGGATCTGCGCACCGGGATGGCCCTTGGCCAGATCCGCCGCATGCGCGGCCAGTTTGTAGGTGATGATGCCTTCCTTCACGTCGGCCTTGTTCGGCAACCCGAGGTGCTCCTTGGGCGTGACGTAACACAGCATGGCCGTGCCATACCAGCCTATCATCGCCGCGCCTATGCCCGAGGTGATGTGGTCGTAGCCCGGGGCAATATCAGTGGTGAGCGGTCCGAGCGTATAGAACGGCGCCTCGTGGCACTGCTCCAGTTGCAGGTCCATGTTCTCCTTGATCATGTGCATGGGCACATGGCCGGGGCCTTCTATCATCACCTGCACGTCATGCTTCCAGGCGATTTGCGTCAGTTCGCCCAGCGTGCGCAACTCACCGAGTTGCGCCTCGTCGTTGGCATCGTAGATCGAACCGGGACGCAGGCCGTCGCCGAGCGAGAAGGCCACATCGTAGGCCTTCATGATTTCACAGATATCCTCAAAGTGGGTGTAAAGGAAGCTCTCCTTGTGATGCGAAAGACACCACTTGGCCATGATCGATCCGCCACGCGACACGATGCCGGTCATGCGATTGGCCGTCAGCGGCACGTAGCGCAACAGCACGCCGGCGTGGATGGTGAAGTAGTCCACGCCCTGCTCGGCCTGTTCGATCAGCGTATCGCGGAAAATCTCCCAGGTCAGGTCCTCGGCCTTGCCGTCGACTTTTTCAAGGGCCTGGTAGATGGGCACCGTGCCGATGGGCACCGGCGAGTTACGCACAATCCATTCGCGCGTCTCGTGGATGTGCTTGCCTGTCGACAAGTCCATCACCGTGTCGCCGCCCCAGCGGATGGCCCAGGTCATTTTCTCGACTTCCTCGCCGATCGACGAACCGAGCGCCGAGTTGCCGATATTGGCGTTGATCTTCACCAGAAAATTGCGGCCGATGATCATCGGCTCGGATTCAGGATGATTGATGTTGTTCGGGATGATGGCACGCCCACGCGCCACTTCATCGCGCACAAACTCGGGGGTGATTTCACCCGGGATGCTCGCGCCAAACCTCTGCCCCGGGTGCTGGCGCATCATTAGATCGGCGAGCTTGTTGCCCATCGGGCCGGAGGCCTTGAGCGATGCCAGGTATTCGTGACGGCGCAGGTTCTCGCGAATGGCGACGAACTCCATCTCCGGCGTAACAATACCCTTGCGGGCGTAATGCATCTGCGACACGTTCACACCGGCCTTGGCGCGGCGCGGTTTGCGCTGCAGGTTGAAGCGCAGTTCGGCCAGCTTGGCGTCATTCAGGCGCTCGACGCCAAAACTCGAGCTGGGCCCAGGCAATTCCTCGGTGTCGTTACGTTCTGCGATCCAGCCGGCGCGCATGGCGCCAAGGCCGGTGCGGATGTCGATTTTTGCCGCCGGGTCAGAATACGGGCCGGAGCAGTCGTACACCGTGATTGGCGGGTTTTTTTCCGCACCAAAGGAAGCCGGCGTGTCGGACTGGCTGATCTCGCGCATGGGCACGCGAATATCCGGGCGCGAACCCTCGACATAGACCTTGCGTGAGTTGGGCAGCGGCTGGACGGCCGCTTCATCGACATGCGCGGTTTGCGCGAGAAACTTGGGATTGGCGTTCATATTCGCTCCTTGCAATACTGGAAAGCTGCAGGGGCGCGGCAGGCACAATGAAAATGGGCTGCCAACGCTTCCCTGCGGCGGCATTATCCGCATCAGGTTCAGAGGGACTCTCTCACCCGGCGACCGTAAATTCTAGCTTTTTCGGCCGTCAGGACCCCTAACGTTGCTTGCACGTTACCGGAACGGGGCGGCAATGGCAAACAGGATCGGAATCGGCCTTAAAATAGCCATTGCCAGAGCAAGTCCGCGTATGGCGCTTATCTAGCGTATTGATTCAGGCTATTCTGGCATCCTAGACTGCTCTGCCATTGCGCCAATTGTTGATTCCCCCCAAGGAGGCACCCATGACAACCCAACGCCGCACATTCCTCAAGCAATCCGCAGCCATCACCGCAGCGACCGCCGTCGCCGGCTTTCCGGCCATCGCGCAAAGCCAGTCCGGCCCGATCAAGGTGGGCATCCTGCACCCGGTGACCGGCTTTCTGGCCTACTCGGGCAACCTGTGCCGCGTCGGCGCCAAGCTGGCGGTTGAGGAAATCAATGCCACGGGCGGCATCAAGTCCCTGGGCGGCGCCAAGCTGGAGGCCATTTATGCCGATGCGCAGTCGCAACCCCAGGTCGGCGTGTCCGAAGTTGAGAAGCTGAACGAGGCCGGCGTGTCGGCCATTGTCGGCGCCTACGCCAGCGCCATCTGCCTCGCTACCACGCAGGCGGCGGCCAAATACAACATTCCGCACGTGGTCGATGTGGGCGTCGCCGACCAGATCGTCGAACGCGGCCTCAAGAACACCTTCCGCTTTGCGCCCGGCTACAAGCTGGTGGCGCGCGCGGCCATCAACAACCTGCACATCATGAACACGCTGGCGCGCAAACCGGCCAAGACCGTGATGATCATCCACGAAGAGTCGCTGTTTGGCACCGGCACCGCCAACCTGCTGGCCGCAGAGCTGCCCGGCATGGGCTACGAGGTCAAGGAAGTGCTCAAGCACGCCAACCCGACGCGCGATTTCAACAACATCGTGCTGCGCATGAAAGCGCTCAACCCGGACATCGTCATTCCGGCCAATTATTTCAACGAATACGCGCTGCTGGTTCGCACGATGAAGCAGCAGAACGTGCAGCCCAAGGCGATTTACTCGGTGCTCGGGGGCGCCGCCTCCAGCTTCAAGTTCGTCAAGGAATTCCCCGATGCCGCCAACGGCGTGATCGACTGCAACCACTGGTACAACCCCAAGGACAAGCGCGCCCTCGCACTAAAAAAGAAAATAGAGGTAATGGGTGAGTTTTTCACCTACGAGGTGTTCCTCAATTACCAGGCCGTCTACCTGCTGGCCGACGCCATCGAGCGCGCCAAGTCGCGCGATCGCGGGGCCATTGTCGATGCGCTGGCCAACTCGACCTGGGACAAGCACTTCATGCCCTACGGTCCGACCAAGTTCGTCGGCGGGCAGAACCAGGGCGCGCAGCCGCTGATGATGCAAGTCCTGAAAAACGACATCAAGGTCATCCTGCCCAACACCTACGCCGAAGCCGAACCGGTCTTTCCCTGGAAAGCCTGACGCACCGTATTAAAACCGCCGTCATTGCGAGGAGCGAAGCGACGAAGCAATCTCGTGACAGCGGGCTGGACGTCACAAGAACAAGTGATCCTGCCCAATACCTATACCTATGCCTATACCTATGCCAAAGCCGAACCGGTCTTCTCCTGGAAGGCCTGACGCGCCGTATTAAAACCGCCGTCATTGCGAGGAGCGAAGCGACGAAGCAATCTCGTGACAGCGGGCTGGACGTCACAAGAACGATGGGATTGCTTCGCTTCGCTCGCAATGACATAAAAATGACTGACGGCGCGAGAGCTACGCGGGTCCGCTAAATGCTCGAACTCTCCATCCTCTACCCCTCCATCCTCAACGGACTGACCACCGGTGCGGTGTATGCGCTGATCGCGCTCGGGCTCACGCTCATCTACGGCGTGCTGCACATCATTAATTTCGCCCATGGCGCCGCCCTGATGGTGGCGCTCTACGGCGTGTACTTTCTGCACCAGCGCGCCGGCATAGACCCGTATCTGGCCCTGCCCATCATGGTGCCGGCGATGTTCGCCTTCGGCTATGCGCTGCAACGCTTTGTCATCGGCCGCGCCAGCCACGGCAAGGACGAGAACATCCTGCTGGTCACGCTGGGCATCTCCATCATCCTCGAGAACCTCGCGCTGTACGCCTTCAAGTCCGATACGCGCAATATCGACACGCCTTACACACTGTCAACCCTGGACATAGGCGGCGCGCTGATCTCCGTGCCCAAGGTCATCGCCTTTGGCGGCGCACTCGCCACCGCCGCCATCCTCTTGCTGATCATCGGCCGCACCGACCTCGGCCGCGCCATCCGCGCCTGCGCCAAGGAGCGCCAGGGCGCGCGCCTCGTCGGCATCGACGTCGAGCACGTCTTTGCCATGAGTTTCGGCATCGGCCTTGCCTGCCTTGGTGCGGCCGCCTGCTTTTTGCTGCCCGCCTATTACGTCAACCCGACGGTGGGCGGCGGCTTTGTGCTCATCGCCTTCACCATCGTGGTGCTGGGCGGCATGGGCAGCTTTACCGGCGCATTGCTCGGTGGCCTGCTCATCGGCGTGGTCGAATCGGTCGGCGGCCTGTGGCTGGGCGAGAGCCTGGGGCAGATCGGCATATTCGTCATTTTCATCGCCGTGCTGCTGTTCCGGCCGCAGGGCTTGTTCGGGGCGCGGGCGTGAGCAACGGCAGCAAGGAACTCCTTGGCATTGCGGTATTTTGCATCGCGGTGGCGCTCGCGCCGCTGTTTATCAGTTCGGGCGCGACGCTCAACCTCATCATCATGACGCTGTACGCCGCGCTGCTCGGCCAGGCCTGGAACATCCTGGGCGGCTTCGGCGGCCAGTTTTCATTCGGCCACGCGGTGTTTTTTGGCAGCGGTGCCTATGCCATGGCGGTGTTGCAGGTGAAGTTTGGCTGGAACGCCTGGGCGGCGCTCGCAGCGGCGCTCGTCCTTGGCGCGGCCGTCGGCGCATTCATCGGCGCGCTGTCGTTTCGCTACGGCCTCAAGGGCTCCTACTTCGCGCTGGTGACCCTCGCCTTCGCCGAGGTCTTTCGCATCCTGTCCAACACCTTCACCTTCACCGGCGCCGGCGTCGGCCTGATGGTGCCGCTCAAGGAATCAGCCGCGGACCTGCAGTTCGCCGGCAAGGGCGGCTACCTCTACCTGATGCTCGCCTTCGTGCTTGCCGGCCTGCTCATCACCTGGTGGCTCAAGCGCTCGCGTTACGGCGCCTGGCTGCAGGCGGTGCGTGACAACGAAGATTCGGCCGCGGCGCTCGGGGTCAACGTGTTTCGCGTCAAGCTGGGGGCGATCATGATATCGGGCGCGCTGATGGCCGCAGGCGGCGCCTTTTACGTGCAGTTTTTCCATTACATCGACCCGCATCTCGCCTACGGCCCGGCGGTATCAATCGAGGCCTTGCTCGGTCCCATCATCGGCGGCATGGGCACACTATGGGGTCCGCTGCTCGGTGCCGCGGTACTGCACGGCCTCGGGGAGTTCACCCGCAGCGTGATGGGTGATGTGCCCGGCGTCAACCTGATGGCCTACGGCGTGGTGCTGATCCTGATGGTGACCTTCCTGCCGCAGGGCATCATCGGCCTGTTCCGGCGCAAGGTCCGTAACGACACCCGCGACGAATCCCCTGGCAACAAGAAAGGCGGCTCCGGTGCTTGACGCGCGCGGCCTGTCAATCAGCTTTGGCGGCCTGCGGGCGGTCGGCGATGTCACGCTCAGCGTGCCCAAGGGTGCCATCGTCGGCCTGATCGGCCCCAATGGCGCCGGCAAATCGACGCTGTTCGGCCTGGTGTCGGGCTTTCTCAAACCCGACAGCGGCAGCGTACGCCTGCTCGACCAGGACATCACCGGGCTTGCGCCGCACCTCATCTGCCGCCTCGGCATGACACGCACCTTCCAGATCGTGCAACCCTTTGGCGCGCAAACCGTGCGCGAGAACATCGCCGTCGGCGCGCACCTGCGCCGCGCCTCGCGTAGCGCCGCGCTGGCGCACGCCGAGCATGTCGCACAGCAAGTGGGCCTCGCCGGCCAGCTCGACAAACTCGCGCTCAATCTTACGGTCGCCGGACGCAAGCGCCTGGAACTGGCACGCGCCCTCGCCACCGGGCCGCAACTGCTATTGCTCGACGAGGTGCTGGCGGGGCTCAATCCGCAGGAAATCACCGAGATGATCCCGGTGATACGCCATATCCGCGATTCGGGCGTGACCGTGCTGATGATCGAGCACGTGATGCAGGCGGTCATGACCCTCGCCGAATCGGTGTACGTGCTGAGCAACGGCCAGTTGATCGCGCAAGGCACGCCACAACAGGTCACCAGTGACACCCGCGTCATCGAGGCCTACCTGGGGCAGGGCACGGCCGCGCGCCTGCGCAAGGCGGCGGAGGCGGGCCATGCTTGAGGTTCGCGATCTACGCTCGGGCTATGGTGCCGTCGAAATTCTCCGCGGTGTGAGTCTTGATATTCATGCCGGTGAGATCGTCGCGGTGCTCGGCTCCAACGGCGCCGGCAAGTCGACCTTCAACAACACCGTCTGCGGCTTGCTCAAGGCCTTGGGCGGCAGTGTGCACTTTGATGGCACCGATATCACGCGCGCCGGCACCGCAAACATCGTCGCCGCCGGGCTGATACAGGTGCCCGAGGGCCGGCGGGTTT
>CAMDRY010000155.1 GCA_945906975.1 Bordetella parapertussis
CCAGCACATCGTCCGCGCCGCTCGCCATCGCGGTTGCCTGCGGGTCCGGAAAAAATCGCGGCTCTACCAATACGAGACGGCTGAGTCCCATGGTCTTCATCGCCCGCGCCGCAGCGCCGATGTTGCCCGGATGCGTGGTGCGAACCAAAACAACGCTTATGCGCTGCAGCAAGTCGGCCTGGTCAATCACGCGCAGATCCGCGTGCAATATCCCCCCAAGCCCGATAATCGGGGCCGGCTGATACCCTTGCCCTGCTAGAATCCATAACTTCGCACCTCAAGTACCCCGCTCTTTATCATGCAACCAATGCTCAACATCGCCGTGAAAGCGGCCCGCCGCGCCAGCAGTATCATCAATCGTGCGTCGCGCGACGTCGAAGGACTCACGGTGGTGAAAAAACGCCACAACGACTTTGTCACCGAAGTGGACAAGGCCGCAGAAGAGGCGATCATCAACACACTGCTGGAGGCCTACCCGAAGCATGCGATTCTAGCAGAGGAGTCCGGCGCATCCGGCGAGTCGGAATACGTATGGATCATCGATCCGCTCGACGGCACGACCAACTTCATCCATGGTTTCCCGCAATACTCGATTTCGATCGCCCTTTCGCACAAGGGCGTACTCACCCATGCCCTCGTCTACGACCCGACGCGCAATGAGTTGTTCACCGCCAGCCGCGGTCATGGCGCCTATCTCAACGACCGGCGCATTCGCGTGTCAAAGCGCACGCAGATGCGGGATAGCCTGATCGGAACGGGCTTCCCGTTTCGCGATATGGAATGCCTCGACGAGTACATGGAGATGCACAAGAGCGTTATCCAGAAATCCGCGGGCGTGCGCCGGGCCGGCTCGGCAGCGCTTGACCTGGCGTATGTCGCCAGCGGCCGTCTCGACGGCTTCTGGGAAATGGGCCTCGCCCCCTGGGATATGGCGGCAGGCGCACTGCTGATTCTTGAAGCCGGCGGCCTGATCTCCGATTTCGAAGGTAACGAAGACTACCTTGAGAGCGGACATGTGGTCTGCGGCAACCCCAGGGTGTTCAGCCAGTTGATGCAGGCGATAGCGCCACAGGCCTTGCCAATTCCAGGCGCCGCCCCGAAAACCGTCAAGACCATCGCCCCCAAAGCCCGGAAAGGCTAAGTCCTGTTCGAAGCGCTGCGCAAACTGCTAGCCGGCACCGCCCGCACTGACGCCAGCCGGCAATCCGCACTCGATGCGGCGATCGCCTTGCACGAGGCTGGGCAACTCGACAGGGCAGAGGCGGCCTACCGCACACTTCTGGCGCTCGCGCCCGGGCACGGCGCCGCGATCCACCTGCTCGGCTTGATCAGCCATCAACGCGGCGATCACTTCACCGCGCTGCGCGAGATCGAGCGCGCCATCGCGATAGACAATGCCGTGCCGCTCTATCACTTCAATCGCGGCAACGTCCTGCTTGCGCTCGGGAGAGCGGATGAAGCTTGTATGGCTTTTAACGCCGCGCTGGTGATCAAGCCGGACTATGCGGCGGCACGCTACAACCACGCCAAGTCATTGGCACAACTGCAGCGGTACGCCGAAGCGATTAGCGCGTTTCGGACCCTGCCAGCCGACCTGCCCGGGCTGCGGCACGACTTGGCCATGGCCCTGCTCGGCGAGGCGGCCAGGCATGGCGGCGATGAAAACGCGCTTCTGGACGAGGCGATCGGGCTGCAGGCCAAATCCTGGCAGTCCGCCCCCGATCCGTTCGAAGCACGGGCGGCGCTTGGCTGGGCGCTGGAACAGCGCAAACGCTGGAGCGAAGCGGCCGGGGAGTACGAAGGTGCACTAGCGCTGAATCCGGGCTCGGCAAAGGTGCACAACAACCTTGCCAATTGCTACAACCAGCTGGGGCGCATCAGCGAGGCGGTGGAACATTACCGCACGCTGTATGCGATCGCCCCGGATTTTCCCGATGCCCTGACCAGCGTGCTGGCCAACCTCAACTATGATCCGGCGGCGACCCCGCAACAAGTGTTCGAGGAACACTGCGCCTGGGCTCAAGCGGCCGCTTCCCCGCATTACCGCTCCGCCCCTCGCTTCGACAACAATGCTGACGCGGCGCGTCCCCTGCGCGTGGGCTTTATTTCTCCCGACCTGCGCCGCCACCCGGTGAGTTATATTTTTGCGCCCATTCTCGCCGCCTTCGATCCGCGCAAAGTTGAAACGGTCTGCTATTACAACTTCCCGCAAAAGGATGTCGTCACCGAACGGCTGCAAGCGCTGGCGCACACCTGGCGTGACGTCGCCGCGCTGTCCGACGAGCAATTGCACGACCTGATTCGAAGTGACCGCATAGACATCCTGGTGGACCTTGCCGGTCACACCATCCATAACCGCCTGATGATGTTTGCCCGCCGCGCAGCGCCGCTGCAGGTTAGTTGGCTCGGTTATTTCAATACCACCGGCCTCGCAAGCATGGATTACTTCATTTCCGATCCGCACACGTCCCCAGCGGGTCAGGAGCAGTATTTCAGCGAAAAGCTGCTCCGCCTACCAGACACGCGCTTCTGTTACCAAGCCTCGGAATTCATGCCGCCGGTGAACAAGCCGCCTTTTTTGCGCAACGGCCATATCAGCTTCGGCTGTTTCAACAACCTGTCCAAGGTGAACGCGCGCGTTTTGCAGGTTTGGGCGGGCGTGCTCACCGCAGTTCCGCAATCGCGCCTGATATTGCAGGCTTCGGCCCTCGACGATGTGTCAAACCGCGAACGCTTCACGCAGCTTGCAAGCCGCGCCGGGATCGCGCCTGAGCGGCTGGAGTTGCGCGGCTTCAAGCCGGTTGCCGCCGCGCCCTTCGCCTATCACGATATCGACATCGCACTCGATCCATTTCCTTTTTGCGGCGGCATGACCAGCCTCGAGTCGCTATGGATGGGCGTGCCGGTCGTCACCCTGGCACAGACGATGATCGCCGGACGCCAGACCCTGTCCCTGTTGGCTAACCTGGGTCTGGATGACCTGGTTGCAGCAGACGAGCAAGCCTATATCGACATCGCCAACAGGCTGGCACAAGACCGCGTCCGCTTGGCCGAACTGCGCAAAACCCTGCGCCCCCGATTCGCAGCGTCCCCGCTGCAGGACTATGCAAAATTCACCCGCTCGCTCGAAGACGCCTTCCACGGCATGTGGCGTACCCGGCTGACAGCAAGAACGGGCCCGTAATACCGGCAGGCCCGAAATCAATACCAGCGATTACACTGTAGCCATGCTGACAAAACACCACCTAAAACTTCAGCGCTTCCTGCGAAGCATCGCACTTTTGTTTTTCGCCTCGCTCGCCATCGCCACGCAGGCCGCACAGCTGCGTATCGGGCTTGGGGCGGATGTGACTTCGATCGACCCGCATCAGATCAATATCGCCCCCAACAACGCGGTTGACTGGCATATTTTCGAGGCGCTGACGCATGTGGACGCCGACACGCGCCTTGTTCCGGGGCTGGCAACGTCATGGCGTGCCATCGACGGCACAACCTGGGAGTTCAAGCTGCGCCGCGGCGTGAAATTTCACGATGGCGCAGATTTTACGGCAGAAGACGTGGCTTTTTCCATTGACCGCGCCACCGAACTTGGCGCCAAGGGCGGACAGTTCGCCAATTTCGTCAAGCCCATCGTGTCGAAACAAATCCTTGACCCATACACCATCCGCTTCAAAACTGCGACGCCCTACGCCATATTGCCTTACGACCTGAATTCGATCTATATCGTTTCGCGCAAGTCGGCAGCCGGTGCCAGCACGGAAGATTTCAATTCGGGCAAGGCCGCCATTGGCACCGGCCCCTTCAAGCTGGCCACATTCAGGCGCGGCGATCGCGTTGAATTGGTCCGGAATGAAAACTACTGGGCTGACAAGCCCGCCTGGCAGAAAGTGACCTTGCGCATCCTGCCCAGCGACCCGGCTCGAACCGCCGCGCTGCTGGCCGGCGACGTCGACGCCATTGAAAACATACCAACCGCCGATACAGCACGCATCAAGGCGAACGCCAATTTTCGGCTTGAGCAAAAGGTCTCCTGGCGAACAATTTTTTTCCATCTTGACCAGTACCGCGACCATCCTCCCGGCGTGACTGACAAAAACGGCAAGACCCTGGCAAAAAACCCATTCCGGGATGTGCGTGTGCGTGAAGCGCTCGCCCTTGCCATTAACCGTCAGGCTATTGTCGAGCGCGCCATGGAAGGCTTTGCCGTGGCGGCGGGCAATATCGTCGCGCCACCGGTATTCGGCCATAACGCCACCGTCAAGCCAGCCGCTTACGATCCAGATGCCGCGAAAAAATTGCTCGCCGCCGCCGGTTACCCAGACGGATTTTCGATCGTCCTTGCCGCGCCCAACAATCGCTATGTCAATGATGACCAGGTCGCCCAGGTCGTCGCGCAAATGCTGGCAAGAGTCGGTATCACCGTATCGCGTGTCGAAACCCATCCAGCCGCGAGCTATTTCACCAAGGCGCGTAATGGCGACTTTGCTTTTGCCATGCTCGGCTGGGGATCGTTTGGCGCGGACTTGGCGCTGCGCACGCTGGTGGCCACCAGCAATGCCGAAAAGGGATACGGCACCTGGACTTGGGGGCGCTACAGCAACCCGCGGGTTGATCAATTGGTCGAACAGGCGCTTGCCTCGGTCGACCCGGCCAGACGCGAAGCGGCGGCACGCGAAGCCATGGGCATCGCCATGAAGGACTATGCCCTCATCCCGGTGCACCACCAGATCGCCTCTTGGGCGATGAAAAAGGGACTCGCCTATACGCCCCGCACCGATGAGTTTACTTTCGCGCAACACTTCCGGCCGCAGTAAGCGCAAAGCACTGACAGAATGCTCGTCTACATCATCCGCCGGTTGATGCAAAGCGTGTTGGTGCTGTTCGCCATGTCCGTTCTGGTCTTCGCCGGGGTATTTGCCATCGGCAATCCGGTCGACATCCTCATCAACCCGCAGGCGGACCAGGCGGAGATTGCCCGGGTTACCACCGCCATGGGACTGGACAAACCGCTTTGGGAGCAATACACCGTGTTCCTCAAGCAGGCGGCGGTGGGTGATCTGGGCAAATCATTTGTCTACAACATACCGGCGATAAAACTCATTCTCGAACGCCTGCCCGCGACGATGGAATTAGCCCTCTCAGCCATGCTGATTGCCGTGTTGCTGGGAATTCCGCTCGGACTATGGGCCGGCATGCGTCCGGATTCCTGGCCCGGCAGGTTGATCATGAGCGGATCCATACTCGGCTTTTCCCTGCCCACCTTCTGGGTCGGACTGATGCTGATCATGGTGTTCTCCGTTCAACTCGGATGGCTGCCCTCCAACGGCCGCGGCGAGACGCGCGAGCTATTGGGCGTGGCGGTCAGTTTTCTCACCATCGACGGCCTGTCCCATCTGCTCATGCCGGCCGTCAATCTGGCTTTGTTCAAACTCTCTCTGATCATACGGCTCACCCGGTCGGGCACCCGCGAGGCCCTGCAGCAGGACTACGTGAAGTTCGCCCGCGCCAAGGGTCTGCCCATGCGCCGCGTGATCGGCGTGCACGTGCTAAAAAACATCATGATTCCCATTATCACGGTCATAGGCTTGGAGTTTGGATCGGTCATCGCCTTCGCCATCGTCACCGAATCGGTGTTCGCCTGGCCAGGCATGGGCAAGCTCATCATCGACTCGATCAACCTGCTAGACCGTCCCGTCATCGTGGCGTATCTGTGCGTCATCGTGATCTTGTTCATATTCATCAACCTCGCCGTCGACCTGGTGTATTCGCTACTCGACCCCAGGGTGCGCCTCGTCGATGCGCAGCGCTGAATCATGACAGCCGACCAGACGCCTTTTCAGCGCATTTGTGCCGATTTCGCCGCCAGCCGGACGGCCCTTGCCGGGCTCGCCCTGCTCGTCCTTATTCTGCTCGTTGCGGTCCTCGCGCCCCTCGTATCACCACAAAACCCCTACGACCTCGCGCAACTGGATGTGCTGGACAGCCGACTGCCGCCGGGTGCGCAGTCGGGCGACGGAAAAATGACCCACTGGCTTGGCACCGACGATCAGGGGCGCGACATGCTATCGGGTATTTTTTACGGGCTGCGCATCTCCATCTTTGTCGGCATCAGCGCCACTGTGGCCGCGCTGAGCATCGGCCTGGCGGTCGGCCTGTTGGCGGCCTACTTTGGCGGCAGGACTGACACCATCATCATGCGCATCGTCGATATCCAGCTGTCGTTTCCCGCCATACTCATCGCACTCATTCTGCTGGCATTGCTTGGCCAGGGCACTGGCAAGATCATCATTGCCCTGATCACCGTGCAATGGGCCTACTACGCGCGCACCGTGCGCGGCACCGCACTGGTGGAGCGGCGCAAGGAATACATCGAGGCCGCCGCATGCCTCGCGCTCTCCCCCACCCGCATTGTGTTCCGCCACCTGCTGCCAAACTGCCTTCCACCGCTGATCGTGGTTGCAACGGTTCAGGTCGCGGCGGCGATCGCCCTCGAAGCCACGCTATCTTTCCTTGGCCTCGGCCTGCCCATTACCGAACCTTCGCTTGGCCTGCTGATCGCCAATGGATTTTCCTATTTGCTCTCGGGAAAGTACTGGATAAGTTTTTTCCCCGGACTGGCGCTGCTGCTCACCATCGTAAGCATCAACCTCGTCGCCGACCAACTGCGCGACGTGCTCAACCCAAGGCTGCAAAAATGAGCGACACGGTGCTGAGCGTAAAGGGATTGCAAACGCATTTTTTTACCAGGCAGGGCGTGATCCGGGCCGTGGATGACGTCAGCTTTTCAGTCGCACGCGGCAAGATCATGGGGCTGGTGGGCGAATCCGGATCCGGAAAATCGATGACCGGCTATTCCCTTATGGGCCTGATTGATCCGCCTGGGCAGATAGTCTCTGGGCAGATTCTGCTGAACGGGCAGGACCTGCGCACCCTCGGCCCCTCGGCCATGCAGAAGCTGCGCGGCGATCGCATCGCGATGATCTTTCAGGATCCAATGATGACGCTCAACCCGGTGTTACGCGTGGACACCCAGATGGTCGAGGCCATCCACGCACATCGAAATATTTCCGCGAAGGCCGCACTTGCCGAGGCGCGTGATGCGCTGGAGCGCGTCGGCATCCCCTCCCCCGACGAGCGCCTGAAGTCCTACCCCCACCAGTTCTCCGGCGGAATGCGCCAGCGCGTGGCCATCGCCATCGCCCTGCTCAACAAGCCCGATCTCATCATTGCCGATGAACCCACCACCGCGCTGGACGTCACCATCCAGGG
>CAMDRY010000156.1 GCA_945906975.1 Bordetella parapertussis
GCTTCCGTCCGTCCTGAACTAGTACTGCGGCATATTCGCCGCCGCTACCGTCAAACAGGCGTACCGCCCAGCCGGCCTTGAGCCTGAGCGCAGCGGCATGGGCGCGCGCGGCTTCAGGGAGTGCGATTTCGCTGCCTTGGCGCAGGCACTGGCTGATGTAAAGCCGGGGCGCCGAGCTGGATTTGACTGATTTCATGGAGGAATTCTATCAGGACGTCGATTCGTGCGAGCTTGCCCGTCGCTGACGCACTGCACAAAAAAACGGCGCCCGGGATGGTATTTGCTGTAGAATTCTCCACCTTTTGTCAACGGTAATACCTCATGTCACGCGCCATCCGCAACATTGCCATCATTGCCCACGTCGACCACGGCAAGACCACGCTTGTCGACAAGTTGCTGCAGCAGGCGGGCACCTTCGCCGCGCACCAACAAATGACCGAGCGCATCATGGATTCCAATGACCTGGAGCGGGAGCGCGGCATTACCATTCTGGCCAAGAATTGCGCGGTGACCTACGAGGGCACGCACATCAATATCGTCGACACCCCGGGCCACGCCGATTTTGGCGGCGAAGTGGAGCGCGTGTTGTCGATGGTGGACAGCGTTTTGCTGTTGGTTGATGCGGTGGAAGGTCCGATGCCGCAGACGCGTTTCGTCACGCGCAAGGCGCTTGCACTTGGCCTCAAGCCCATTGTCGTGGTGAACAAGGTCGATCGTCCTGCATCGCGGCCAGACTGGGTGGTCAATCACACCTTTGACCTGTTCGACAAACTGGGCGCCACCGAGGAACAGCTCGATTTTCCTGTGGTCTATGCCTCCGCACTTCATGGTTGGGCGGTTTCTGATCTCAAGGACGCACCGAAATCAGCCGAGGAGGTCATCGCGGGCAAGCACAGCATGCGTCCCTTGTTTGATGCCATTCTCAAGTACGTTCCAGTCCGTGACGATGATGCCGACGGTCCGCTGCAGCTGCAGATTTGCTCGCTCGACTACTCAAGCTACGTGGGCAAAATCGGCATCGGCCGCATCACCCGCGGCCGCGTCCGCACCTTGCAGGAGGTGGTGGTGATGAACGGTCCGGGCTCGACCCCTATCAAGGGCCGTATCAATCAGGTGCTGACATTCGAGGGGCTCGAGCGCGTGGTTTCCGAAGAGGCTCGCGCCGGTGACATCGTGTTGATCAACGGCATTGATGAAATTGGCATCGGTTCGACGATCTGCCACCCGGAGCACCTTGATGCGCTGCCGCTGCTGCGCGTGGACGAGCCGACCTTGACCATGAACTTCATGGTCAACAGCTCACCGCTTGCCGGCCGTGAGGGCAAATTTGTCACCAGCCGCCAGTTGCGCGAGCGCCTTGAGCGCGAACTCAAAAGTAACGTGGCACTCAAGGTCGAGTTCACCTCTGACTCGGACACGTTTATCGTGTCGGGTCGCGGCGAATTGCACCTGACCATCCTGCTCGAAAATATGCGCCGCGAAGGCTACGAGATGGCGGTCGGTCGGCCACGCGTGGTGCTCAAGGAAATTGACGGGGTGAAACAGGAGCCCTACGAGTTGCTGACGGTCGACGTCGAAGATACGCACCAGGGCGCGGTGATGGAGGAGTTGGGCCGGCGCAAGGGTGATTTGACCGACATGCAGCCCGACGGCAAGGGTCGTGTTCGTCTTGAGTACCGTATCACGGCTCGCGGCCTGATCGGTTTCCAGGGCGAGTTCCTTACGCTGACGCGCGGAACCGGACTGGCCAGCCACATTTTTGACGACTACGGCCCGATCAAGGGTGATATGGAAGACCGCCGCAACGGCGTGCTGATCAGCCAGGACGATGGCGCCGCGGTCGCCTACGCATTGTGGAAGTTGCAGGATCGCGGTCGCATGTTCGTGTCCCCCGGCGAGGCGCTGTATGAGGGCATGATCATCGGCATCCATTCGCGCGACAACGATTTGGTGGTGAACCCGATCAAAGGCAAGCAACTGACTAACGTGCGCTCTTCGGGTACCGACGAAGCCGTGCGTCTGGTGCCGCCGGTCGAACTCACGCTGGAAAAGGCGGTGGAGTTTATCGCCGATGACGAGTTGGTCGAGATCACCCCGAAGTGCATACGCATTCGCAAGCGCCATCTTCTCGAGCATGATCGCAAGCGCGCTTCTCGCTCGGAGTCAGGCATCGCCGCCTAGTACCGGTGAGGCCACCGCGATGCAGTGGCCGGAATAAATCTGCAAAACAGCTGAAAACCCGCGCCAGTCGCGGGTTTTCAGCTGTTGGCCCGGGATTTCACGAGGCTATCTGGTGCAGGCCCATACGGTGACTTCACAGGCTTCGCCGCATTTTCGCAGGGCCTTTGTCTCCGCCTCCTGCCTTGTCATTCCGCTCACCGCGGCAAATCGCCTGGGCCCGTTGGCGAGGGCACCGCAGGCGTTGCGAAAGCTGGTCACCACTTCGCATTTCGCATGAGCACATTGGCGCAGGGCTTCTGTCTTGGCGTCACGCGCACTGACGCTGTCGATGGCGTAACCATAATTGCCCGATGCACGATGATAGGCAATGGCGCCGTTGGCCTTGGTGGACTTGAATTTTTGTGTGTTGGCCATTGCGCACGATAACGGCGCCATCGAAATGACGATGCAAAGGACTACGCGCAATCCCCTCATGTCCGGCTCCTACATAGTGGCGCCGACAATCCACGGCGCGAATTCATCCTCACCATAACCCCATTGTTCGCTACGGGTCTTTTGGCCCGATGCGGTTTTGAGCATGAGCTCAAAGAACCTGTGGCCCGACTCCTCGATCGATTCCTTGCCGTCCACAATAGTGCCACAGTTAAAGTCCATGTCCTCTTCCTGGTGGGCATAGAGCGCGGAGTTGGTTGCGAGCTTGAGCGAGGGCGCCGGTTTGCATCCATAGGCCGAGCCGCGTCCGGTGGTGAAGCAGACCATGTTGGCCCCGCCGGCGACCTGACCGGTCGCGGCGACCGGGTCGAAACCAGGCGTATCCATGTAAACAAACCCGCGTGCTGTGACCGGTTCGGCGTATTCATACACTTCGACCAGATTGGTGGTGCCGCCCTTGGCGACCGCGCCAAGGGATTTTTCAAGAATGGTCGTCAGCCCCCCCGCCTTGTTGCCCGGCGACGGGTTATTGTTCATTTCATTGCCATTGCGCGCAGTGTAGTCCTCCCACCACTTGATACGGCGTACGAGCTTTTCCCCGACTTCGCGTGTTACGGCACGGCGGGTCAGAAGGTGTTCCGCACCGTAGATTTCCGGTGTTTCAGACAGGATCGCCGTGCCACCGTGCCTGACCAGCAAATCCACCGCAGCACCGAGTGCGGGGTTGGCTGAAATCCCCGAATAACCGTCGGAACCGCCGCATTGCAGGGCAAGGGTGAGGTGTGAGGCCGGCACCGTTTGCCGTTTGGCTTTGTTGGCCTCTGGAAGAATGGCCTCTATGCGCGCAATGCCTTCGCGCACTGCTTTCATCGTGCCGCCTTTTTCCTGGATGGTGTAAGCGGCCAGCTTATCGCTGCGCTGCAGTTTGTGTACAGCCATCAGACTGTTGATCTGGTTGGATTCGCAGCCTAGCCCCACCAACTGGGTGCCGAAAAAATTTGGATGACGCGCGTAGCCGGCCATGGTCCGGCGCAGTATGTCGATGCCTTCGCCTTCGCTCGCCATGCCGCAACCGGATTTGTGGGTCAGGGCGACCACGCCATCGACGTTGGGGTAGGCATCCAGCCTGGCGCGGAAATGATCGGCGATCATGCGCGCCACGGTGGCTGAGCAGTTCACGCTGGTGAGGATGCCGATGTAGTTGCGTGTGGCAACACGGCCGTCGGCGCGCACGATGCCCTCGAAGGTGGCCTGCGGCTGGGCAAATTGCGTTGGTTTGACATCGGAGCAATAGGCGTAATCGCGTTCAAAATCGCCCATACCGAGATTGTGTACGTGGATATGCTCACCGGCTTTGATGTCACGGGTGGCAAAGCCGATGATCTGGTTGTAGCGGCGCACCGGCTGCCCCGCCGCCACATCGCGAACGGCGATTTTGTGTCCGGCGGGGATGGCGCCGGCGAGCCGGATATTGCCCTCGTTGGGTAGCAGGGTTTCACCGGGAATCGCCACGCGGGCGATGACCACATCGTCTGCGGCGTTGAGGCGGATGGTTATGTCGGCGGCTTGGAGCATGGTGAGGTCTCTTTCGTGAATCATGACGTCTTCTAAACCGCGACCAATTTACCCCGTCTCCCTCGACGGGGGAGGGAACGTGCAAAGGTTCATCAGGCCGCGCGGATTATTCTACTCTGGGCACCTGACCTTGGCTCAGGGCATCAGCGTCCGCGGCAGCCACATCGAAATGCTCGGCACGTAAGTGATCAGGACCAGGCTGCCCAGCAGCGGAAACAACCACGGCAGTATGGCGATGGTCGTTCGCTCGACCGAAAGTTTCGCCACCCTCGCCAGCACGAACAGCACCATGCCCATAGGCGGATGCAGCAGGCCTATCATCAGGTTGAGCACCATCACCAGCCCGAAATGCACCGGGTCGATGCCCAGTTGCAGGCAGATGGGTAGCAGAATGGGTACGAGGATGGTGATGGCCGCCGTGGGCTCGAGAAAGCAGCCAACGAAAAGCATCAGCAGGTTGGCGAGCAAGAGGAACATGTCCGGGTTGTGGGTATAGGAGAGCACGAGGGCGGCTACCGCGTCGGTGACCTTGGTCACCGTCAGCAGCCAGCCGAAAATGGAAGCCGAGGCGACGATCAGCAGTACCGTAGATGTCGTCTCGATGGTGTCCATCGACACCTTGATCAGCATTTTCCAGTTCATGCTGCGGTACCAGACCAAACCGAGGAACAAGGACCAGACGCAGGCGGCGATGGCCCCCTCGGTGGCGGTAAAAACCCCGGAGGTCATGCCGCCTATGAGCAGCACCGGCGTCATGATAGGCAGGACCGCGTTAAAGCGGAACATGCGGTCGGCGGCGAGCAGCACCGCCATTGCGGCAAAGAATGTCGGTGCCGGGTCGGTGCCCATTTGGGTGGCGGCCCAGATTGCGGTCGGGAACGCCACGACCACAATCAGTTCCAGCACCGCCTTGTTGAGCTTGGGCCAGCTGAACGGGACGTCATTTCCCCATTTGTTTTTGTGGGCGTAATAGGCGACGGTGCACATCATCAGCAGTGCCATGACAGCGCCGGGCAGGATGCCGGCGAGGAACAGCTTGCCTACCGACACATTGGCGAACATGGCGTAAATGACGAAGGGCAGCGACGGCGGGATGATCGGACCGAGGGTGGCCGATGCGGCGGTCACGCCGACGGCAAATTCGGTGCTGTAGCCGTGATCCTTCATTGCCTTGATCTCGATGGTGCCAAGGCCCGCGGCGTCGGCGATGGCGGTGCCCGACATGCCGGCGAAAATTACCGAGCCAAGCACGTTGACGTGGCCGAGTCCGCCCTTCAACCAACCGACCAGTGCCAGGGCGAAGTTATAAATGCGGTTGGTGATGCCGGCCGAATTCATCAGGTTGCCAGCCATGATGAAAAAAGGCACGGCCAGCAGCGGGAACGAGTCAATGCCGTTGACCATGCGGTGGATCACCACAAAATCGGGCACGTTGCCCGAAAGCATGACGTAAAGCAGCGATGCGAACGCCATTGCCAGGGCAACCGGCAGCCCCGCACACATCAGCGCGAGGAAGGAGGCGAGCAGGGCCGAGGTCATGCGCTTTCCTCCCCGGCCACTTCAGGCCGCTCGAGCACGCTATAGCCCTGGCGCCAGTGCCTGATGAGGGCCTGCACGGCGCGAAAGCACATCAGCGCAAAACCGAGCATGACCATGGCGTAAATCAGCCCGATCGGCCAGTCGACGATGGCCATGGGCTGTTTGCCTATTTTTTGCATCAGCGAATAGGTGAGGTAAATGGCGTAGCTGAAGAACAGCACCCGTACCGCGTCGACAAGGGTTGACAGAGTGCGCGCCAGAGCCGGCGCCATGAAGCGGTAGAAAATATCGACCTGGATGTGGGTGTTTTTGCGCACGCCTATCGCCGCGCCGATGAATACCAGGCAGATCAGCAGGTAGCGCGCGATTTCCTCGGTCCAGGACGCCGAATCGTTAAGGGCGTAGCGGGTGAAGAACTGGTAAAACACGGTGGCCGCAAGCACCCAGAAAAAGCCGAACGCAATCCAGTCCTCAAGACGGTAAATCGAAAGGTCCACTGGCTCATCGGTGACGTGAAACTCCCCGTCGTCTCCGAGCACGTGCTCGTCACCGTTGTCCAGATCCGGTGCATGTGTTGCCATGTCCCCCTCCTCTAGCATCTCCGTGCGGATTAAACGGCTTGTCCCAGCCGTTTCAATCGGTGCGGGTTAAAGCCCTAGCCCCCGCCTTTGACGCTTAGTGGTTGTCTTTCGGGATATCTGATCCGCTTTTCCCGACCAGGAAGTCCAGATCGGCCCCCTGATTGGCCTGCAATACGTGATCCACATACAGTTTGTAGTAGCCACGCTGCATCGGCGCTTTTGGTGCTTTCCATTTCTTTCGCCGGCGTTCGAGTTCTTCGTCGGAAACATGCAGGTGGAGCCTGCGCTTTGCCACGTCCAGTTCGACGATGTCGCCATCTTGCACCAGGCCCAGCGCGCCGCCGGCCGCCGCTTCCGGGGCCGCGTGCAGCACAACCGTGCCGTAAGCCGTGCCGCTCATGCGGGCGTCCGAGATGCGCACCATGTCGGTGATGCCTTTTTTTAAGACCTTGGGAGGCAGGGGCATGTTTCCCACCTCGGCCATGCCCGGATAGCCCTTGGGGCCGCAGTTTTGCAGCACCATGACGCAGTTCTCATCGATGTCGAGTTTCGGATCGTCAATGCGCGCGTGGAAATCGCCGATGTTCTTGAACACCACGGCGCGGCCTTTGTGCTTCATCAGCCTGGGTGTCGCCGCCGAGGGCTTAATGATGGCGCCGTCAGGGCACAGGTTGCCGCGCAGTACGGCGATACCGGTGTTTTTCTTGAACGGTTTTTCAAACGGGGTGATGACGTTGCGGTTGAAGCACTCAGCGTTCTTGTTGTTTTCCCAGATTGTCTGGCCATTTACCGTCAGTGCCTTTTTGTGCAGCAGGCCGTTCTTGCCCAGTTCGCGCAGCACCACGGGCAGGCCGCCGGCGTAGCAAAAATCCTCCATGAGAAACTTGCCATTGGGCATCAGGTTGAGCAGGGTGTGTACGCCGCGGCCGAG
>CAMDRY010000157.1 GCA_945906975.1 Bordetella parapertussis
CGTTGTTCAGCAGGCAGATCAGGTTGGAGATGCCCAGGGCCCCGGCCATTAGCATCGCCTCGTTGTGGCTGGGCGAGGTCTTTTGCCCGATGGCGTTAATGAGCCCCACCGCCTGCTCGAATTCGCGCTCGGTCATTTTCACCTCGTGCACGAAGCCGTGCAGGTGGCGCACCAGGGATGCGAGAATCTGCTTGGTGCGTGCATCGGGTGTGCGGTGCATTTCGGCGAGTACCGCCGCGGTGACGTCTTCGTGTTTTTCGATAATCATGATGGGTTCCCGTGTTGTAAGCGGCAATTGGCACCGGCGCTATGCTACCTGCACCAGGGGGCGTGCGCCATCGCCGGTCAGGATCCCATGAACAGCCTTACGCCTATCAGTGAGACCGCCGGTACGTAGGTGATGATGACGAGTGCAATAAGATAAAGCCCGACAAAAGGGATGATGCCGCGATAAATGGTCTTGAGCGGGAGACCGAGCGCCGATTGCGCGACAAAAATGTTGATGCCAAACGGGGGGTGAAACAGCCCGATGGCCAAATTGACCATCACGACGATGCCAAAATGCACCGTGTCAATGCCGGCCGCCTTGACGATGGGCACCAGTAGCGGCGTGAGGATCAGGATCGCCGAAAGCGGGTCGACGACACAACCGACCACCAGCAGCAGCACGTTCAGCGATGCGAGGATCATCCACTGCGAAAGTTGGAATGATTCGATCCATGCGACTAACATGGCCGGTACCTGGTTGACCGTCAGCAGCCAGGCGTACACGCTGGCGCAGGCCAGAATGATCAAAATTTGCGAGGTAAAAAAGACCGTCGATGAGGCCGCTTCGACCACTGACTTCCAGGGAATGTCGCGATATATGACGCAGGTTACGAACGCGGCGTAGACGCAGGCTACGCCAGCCGCCTCGGTCGGCGAGAAAATGCCGCCGTAGATGCCGCCCAGAATGATCACCGGCGCGCCGAGCGCCCAACTGCCGCGAAGCGATGCGGCAAAGAATGCTTTAGCCGAAAAAACCTCTGTGGAACCAAGCTTGTGCCGTCTGGCGTACCAGGCGACGTATATGGCAATGATGCCGGCAATCAGCAGACCCGGAATGATTCCGGCGGCATAAAGACGGGGGATCGACTCCTGGGCAGCGGCGCCATAAACGATCATCGGGATGCTGGGCGGGATGATGATGTCGATAGCGCCAACGCTCGTAATCAGGCCGGCCGAGAATGTGAGCGGATAGCCGGCGCGGTTCATCGCCGGCAGCATGATTCTGCCAATGGTTGCGACCGTGGCCGCGCTGGCGCCGGATATTGCCCCGAAAATCGCGGAGGTGCCGACGGTGGTGAGGCCCAGGCTTCCGCGTGTGCTGCCCACGCCTGCTTGCACAACGTCAACGATGCGTTTTGCAACCGTGCCCCTGCCCATTAGTTCGCCGGCATACAGGAAGAACGGGATAGCCAGCAGCGGAAAGGTGTTGATGGCTCCAAACATGGTCTGATGCAGCGCGGCTAGGGGAATTTTCATGAATATCACCAGCGCCACCGTCGTCGCGCTGAGCAGCGTCAGGTAGATCGGAAAGCCAAGCAGCAGCAACAAAAGCGGCAGGACGGCGAGCGCGAAGGTCATCGCGCCCCACCCTGCGGTTGCGCGCTGCGCCTGACGCCGAACAGCGCCAGCAGTCCGATGAAGGCAATCAAGATGAAGCCGGCAGCGAGGGCGCTGTGCGGGATCAGCATCGGGATTTCCGCCGCCTCACTGGTGCGCCCTATTGCGAACATGCCTGCCGCATAGCGGCATGAGTGGTATGCGGCGAACCCCGCCAGACCGACGACCAGCAGCCGCTCGATGCCGCGCAGGGCGCGCACCACCGCCGGGGGCAAATAGCCCACCAGCGCGTCCATGCGCAGGTGCTGGTTTTGCCACGAAACAATCGCCGCGCCAAGGAAGGTGATCCAGATCATGATGAATATCTGGATTTCATCGGCACCCAGTATCGCCGTGCCCAGCACATAGCGGCCGGTCACATTGGCGAAATTGAGCAGCACTGCCGCGATGAGGGCAAACGCAAGCGCCGTCGCGCAAAAGCGCATCAGGCGCTCGACCGCCCTCTCGAGGCGGTTGTTCACTTGCGATACTTCTTCGATGCCGCGCTCAACGTTTCATAGTCGGTCTTCATTTGCGGGTTGGCATTGACGACCGGCAGGATGGACGAGGTGACTTCTTCGACAAAGCGCTTTTGCTCGGCTGGCGTGAGGGTGATGTTCATCCCGCTGTTCTGTTCCCAAAGCTTGCGCGAGCGCTCTATGTCCGCGGCTCCCCACGCCGCCGCAACCGCATCGGCTTTGCGCGCCTCTTCCCACAGCGCCGTCTGCAGCGCTGGCGGGAGGGCATTGAGCCACGCCTTGTTGATGATGGCTGATGCGATGATGGTCCAGGTCGGCAGGTACATTGCGGTTTTCGCGGTGTCGTAATACTTGAACGCCGTCAGGATGGTGTTGCCGCTCAGCGCAGCGTCGATGGTGCCGTTCTGCAGCGCCGGCAGCACCTCGCCCAAGGTCATCGGGACGGGTGACGCGCCGAGCTTTTTCATCGGTTCGATCTGCATCGGCGTTGCGAACGTGCGCACCTTGAGCCCCTTCAGGTCGGCCAGCGTGCGTATCGGTTTTTTCGCCACCACCGCATAGGGGCTGTGAACGAAATTGGTCAACGGCACCACACCCTTGGATTCCCCGAAACTCGCCAGGCGTTTTTTTACCGCCTCGTCGCCGAAAATTTGCTGGCCATGCGTAACATCGTCGAAAATCCCGACTGCGTCGAATATCTGGTAGCGCGGCTCGATGCCGACCAGAAAGCCGCTCGACACGAATGCAACTTCAATGGTACCCAGCACAACGCCGTCGACGCTCTGCGACATGGAACCGAGCTGACTCGCCGGATAGAGCTCAACCTTTACCTTGCCGCCGGCGCGTGCCTCGAATCCGGCCTTGAAGGTCTTCATCCACTCCACATTGATGTCGCCCACCGTTGGTGTGGAAATTTTCATTACATACTGGGCATGTACCGTCCCAGAAAGGCCGAGCGCCACAGCCAGTGCAAACATGATTCCAGTGAAATGCTTCATGCGAACCTCCCATTTAAAAGCCTCAGTTTTGCGAAGATTGCCTCAACGGATTTGCTCCGGTCGGCGGTTCTGTTTCGGAAAGCCGGCTGCCCGGTCGTTGATCGCTTCATTGACTGCTTCGTCCGGGCGCGCAGCCTGCGCTGCGCCCGGCTTTCCCACACACCCTAGGATTCCGTGCGCGACAAAGGGCACGAGGTGGTCGAGCACGCGCTCGACGTCCGAAACCTGGCACGCGCCGTCCGAAAGTTTTTCTATGCGCCCGTTGTTGGCCATGGTCAGCACCAGCGTGCCTATGGTGAAATGGTAGGCCCAGTGCAGCTCCGCCCGCGAAGCATGAGGCAGGGCGAGCGAGAGCGCTTCAATGAAGCGTTCGGCGACCTTGCCGAAAACCTGTTCGATTAGGTTGCGGCGCTTGGCGGTGGGGTCAATCAACTCGTGCGCAATAATGCGGGCAAAGGCGAGCCCGCCCAGCTTCGCATCGTTCCTCAGCTGGATGTTCGGGCCGACCAGCGCTCTCACCAGGCCGGCGAGCTCCGGCCGCCCTTTTGCGGTCTCCATCACTCGATCGAGCTCCTCCAGGCGGCGATTGTTCAGCGCTTCGCCCCGGCGCAGGAACAACGTTCGGTACAGACCGAGCTTGGAGCCAAAGTGATAGTTGATCATCGCCAGGTCGACTTTGGCCCGTGAACAGATGTCGCGCGCCGACGCACCTTCGTAGCCGTGTTCCGCGAATAGGCGCTCGGCCGCCAGCAGCAGACGCTTTTGCGTGGCTTCCGCAGCCTGTTTGCGCTTGTTTGGTTTCGTTTTTGCTGACTTGTTGACGGTTTTCTTCATGTCGTTTCCGCGCTACCGCCGTTTCCCGGCAGTTGCCAGTCCAGAAATTTTGTGTTTTACTTAATTTCATTGAACTAGCGTTCAATCAAAATGTAGCACAAAATTTTGCCGGCGTGGCAACAACGTTCGGCGATGGAGCCCAGGGCGCATGCGCCGGACGGACAAACCGGAATCAAGGAGATTTTCATCATGAAATCAAGATATGGCTGGGAAGTGCCAGGCGAGAATGTGGAACTGACCCATGTCGAGGCAGGGTCCCCTATGGGGGAATTACTGCGCCGTTACTGGCAGCCTGTCGCACTGTCCGCCGAGGTGCGCGATCTTCCAAAAAAAGTGCGCATCATGTGCGAAGACCTCGTGATCTTTCGCACCAAGGAAGGTGAGATCGGCTGCCTCGAGCCGCATTGCAGTCACCGCGGCACTTCGCTTGAATGGGGGCGCGTCGAGCAGAAGGGCCTGCGTTGCTGTTATCACGGGTGGCTTTATGCGCCGGACGGCAAAGTGGTGGAGATGGCCTGCGAGACAAAGGAATTCTGCGACAACATGAAGGTCGAGCATCCGGCCTATCCGGCGATGGAGTTCGGCGGCCTGGTGTTCATTTACATGGGGCCGTTGGAGACAAAACCGCTTTTTCCGATGTACGATATTTTCGATACGCGCTACCGCAAGGACGTCGACATCCGCGGCATGCAGTTGTGGGAAGGCCAGGGCATCGGCTACGTGCAGGACTGCAACTGGATGCAGCACCACGAGAATGTCCTCGATCCCTGGCACCTGCTGATTCTGCATCAGCAGATCAGTGGCGACCAGTTCAACGGTGCGCTGATGCAGGGAAAGTCGAGAATTAGCTTCGAGAAAACCACGCTGGGCGTGCGTTACAAGGTCGTCAAGGATCTACCCAACGGCAATCGCTTGGAGCGTTACGCCGAGTGCGTCCTGCCAAACATTTTTCTTGTTCCCAGCATCCATGAAACCGGTACGGCGATAAAGCACGAAGAGAGGGCGACGGAAGTGACATGGACGGTGCCTGTGGATAATGAGCACCTGACCGCCTTCAGTCTGGTGGCTTGGCCGCTGGAGAACGGCAAGCCGAAGGAAAATTGGAAGGCAGGCACCGACGTGCGCATCGACGTGAGGCCGGCGGCCGATGTGGCGCGGTCGTACGAGGACCGTCAGCGTCGTCCCGACGACAAAGAGGCCCAGGAAGGCCAGCGCCCGATCGCGGTGCACGCGCTGGAAAATCTCGGACATTCTGATACGGGCATAGTGATGCAGCGGCGTCTATTCAGGGAGCAGTTGGCGCGTCTGCAGAATGGACTCGATCCGATTAACGTTGTGCGCGACGAATCAAAAAACCACAAAATTGAAACGCATGCATGGAACACCATCCTTAGTGCGGCGACTGCTCCTTCCTGAGAGGGCGCGGTCCCTGCCCGGCACCGCTGCAGGGTTCACTCGTTGGTGATATTCGCCGCCTTGATCAACTGCGCGTATTTGGCCAGCTGGTCGCGGGTGACGCTGTTGAGTTCTTCTGGCGAAGTGCCGCGAATGGTGAAGCCGAGCGCGGTGAGTTTTTCACGCACGTCCGGATCGGCCAGCGCCTTGACGATTTCTGCGTTCAGACGCGCGACGATGTCCTTGGGCGTCCCGGCAGGTGCGGTGATGGCAAAAAAGGAATTGAACTCGAAGCCCGGAAGGCCCGATTCGGATAGCGTCGGCGCCGCGGGGAATGCCGGCAGCCGTCCCCGGGTGCCCACGCCGAGCAGGCGCAGCTTGCCGCCGCGGATCAGCGCCGCCACCGTGCCGATGCCCTGCATGGTCACCGGCACCTGTCCGGCGGCGACGTCGAGTGCCGCCTGGGTCGCGCCCTTGTAGGGGATATGCGTCATGTTGATGCCCGCGGTGCTGGCAAACAAGGCCATGGCGATGTGCTGCGGGCTGCCGTTGCCGCCGGAGGCGTAGTTGATCCTGCCCGGGTTGGCCTTGGCCGCCGCGATGAGGTCTGCGGCGTTTTTGTAGGGCGCATCATTGCTCACGGCGAGACCCCATTCGATGGTGCCCACCAGCGAAACGGGTTCGAAGTCACGCAGGATGTCCCAATTTAACTTCGGGTTCAGATTGGGCAGCATGGTCATGATGCTGTCGTTGAAGCCGCCTATGGTGTAACCGTCGGGCGCGGCTTTGGCCACCCGTTCTGTGCCGATCAGACCGGAGGCGCCGGGGATGTTCTCGATGACGATGTTCTGGCCCATGCTGTCAGACATCTTTTGCGCCACCAGGCGCGCCGCGTTGTCCACGGCGCTGGCCGCGGCCAGTGGCACGATCATGCGAATGGGTTTGTTCGGATAGGCCGATTGCGCGCCGGCGCTGAGCGGAAGGGCGGCGATGAGCAGTGTGAAAAGGGCTGTGCAGGCAAAGCGCGACAGTGGGGCGGGGTGGGTGAAAAGCATTGAATTTCTCCTCAGAATAGCGTGGCGCGGCATGGTCGTGATGACGGTGCTTGGGGTGACCATCTTGACAGGGTCGTCGGCGCTCGTGTGCTCGTGTTCGCGTGTGCGCGTGCCCTCATGTCTCATGTTATTGCACCACAGTAGCCCATGGTAACCGAAGGTAAGCTCAGTGGAGCAAAGCCTGCCGATGCAAACGGCGCGCGCGGCGGTTTTTAGATGATGCTCCGAAGAGACTCAGACGACGCTCTTGGTCAGGCCGCCATCGATGCAGATGTTTTGCCCGGTGATGTAATCGGCGTGGCGCGAGGCAAGAAAGGCGCAGATCGGGCCGAAATCGGCGGCCGTGCCCAGGCGCTGCATCGGCACGCTTTGCGCCATGCTCTGGCGGATTTGCGCTTCGGTTTCACCGCTGCGCCCGGCGCGGTCGCGGAACACCCGCTGCAGCGCGCCCGTGTCCATGAGGCCCGGAAGGATGCCGTTGATGGTGACGCCATCGCGTGCGCACTCGCGTGCGATCGAACCCATTGCGCCGGTCAGGCCGACGCGAAAGGAATTGGACAGCGACATATTCGGGTAGAGCTCTTTCACGACAAAGGAGGTGATATTGATGACGCGGCCGTAGCGGCGGGCGCGCATGCCTGGCAGCAGCGCGCGGGTGATCTCCAGGATGCCGAGGAAGTTGGTTTCGAAGGCGGCGCGCCATTGCTCGGAGGTAAGTTCCTCGAACTGGCCTGTGGGTGGTCCGCCGGCGTTGGTGACCAGGATGGACACCGGGCCGAGTTTTTCGGCGATCGAGATGATGCGCAGCCGCTCCGCGGATT